>JBGTIL010000040.1:0-6436 GCA_041745695.1 Chitinophagaceae bacterium
ATCGGCATCACCCAGTAAATTGCTCTGGGCTCCCTGCGCTATAGCTTTCAAACCGCTGGCACAATCTTTATTGACGGTGGTGCATACCACATTATCAGGCAATCCCGCGTAGCGTGCAGCCTGCCGGGCAGGTGCCTGTCCAAGGTTCGACTGGATTACACAGCCCATAAGCACTTCGTTAACCTCATCTCCCTGTATGCCCGCCCTTTCAACCGCTGCTTTGATGGCTATGGCGCCGAGCCTGGTAGCGGAAACAGTTTTAAGCGCACCTCCAAAAGAACCAATGGGGGTACGCACTGCAGATACGATGTACACTTCTTTCTTCATATAGCTTTATTGCAGGCGCGAAGATACAGCAGTTTAAAAAGTTCCTGCGGCGCCGGTCCCGTTAACCGATGATGACTCATTGAGTCAGCCTCTATTTTATACTGCAAGTTCATCACCTGCTGCATTCCATTCTACAAAGCCTGTTGGTGCCCCTAGGTTGCGAAACGCTTAGATTCCCGGTGTTATCACAAGCCTCCTATTATACATTTGCATAAAAATGGCATGGAACCAGCGGTGGATGTGATCATTATCGGGGGCGGACCTATTGGAATAGCCTGCGCACTGGAGGCAAAGAAGAATGGATTGTCTTACCTGATTCTTGAAAAAGGAACGCTGGTAAACTCCATCTACAACTACCCGGTTAATATGACTTTTTTTTCTACCTCCGAACGTCTCGAAATCGGTGAGGTTCCATTTGTATCGAACAACCCCAAACCAAGCAGAAGCGAAGCACTGGAGTATTACCGTCGGGTGGCAAGCGACAAAAATATACGCATCAATCTTTTTGAGCAGGTGATCTCTGTTAGTGATCTTGGTAATTCCGGGTATAGAGTTACAACCAGCACAGCCTCTTACCAGGCCATGAATGTAATCGTAGCCACCGGCTTTTATGACATTCCCTACCTGTTGAATGTTAAGGGAGAGGAACTTCCTAAAGTAAAACACTACTACTCAGATCCGCACTTTTATGCTTTTCAAAAAGTGGCGGTGGTAGGCTCCAGCAATTCGGCTGTAGATGCCGCCCTTGAAACCTGGCGGAAAGGGGCCCAGGTGACCATGATCGTGCGACAGGCAGCCATTGGCGACCGCGTAAAATACTGGGTACGTCCCGACGTGGAGAACCGCATTGCAGAAGGCTCCATCAAATGTTTTTTCCAGTCATCGGTAGCAGAGATCCGGGAAAAAGAAGTTGATATTCAAACGCCCGAAGGGCTCATCACGATAGCCAATGACTGGGTGCTTGCCATGACGGGTTACCAGCCAAATCTTAGCTTCTTAACAAAAATGGGTTTGCATTTATCTGCAGACGACGTACGCAAACCAACATACAATGAGGCTACCCACGAAAGCAACAAACCCGGTATCTACCTGGCAGGCGTAATTTGCGGAGGCATGAATACCCACCGGCTGTTTATAGAAAACTCAAGAGAACATGCCACAAAAATTATCAGTCACATTAAACTGCGAGACGGGGTTTTAGCTTGAATACTTCGCCATTGTTTTGATTGCCAACAACGGGTTCAACTCATGATCAGGGCTGGTGTTGTAGTTCAAACACAACGGGCTTATTCACCAGTTCGTAAAGCTCATTGAGCACGCTGGCATTGATAAACTGTGTACCACCGCGTTTGGCTTTGCCATAACCTTCGTGTATGTGTCCGCACACATGGAATTTTGGTTGTATGGTTTCAATGGTATGCAGCAAGTCTACACAGCCTGTATTTCTGTTCTTAACTATATCCAGCAGTCCGTACACAGGACCATGCGTGAGTATAATATCGGTATCAGCAGGAACCAGATCCCAGTGTTTTCTAATGGCTGCTCCCCGCTTGCGGTTGAACGCCCAATTGAAGAAATCGGGCGTCACGGGTGACCCCCAAATTTTGATGCCGTTGATCACCAGTTCGCTGTCCTGCAGGTAGGTCACCCCCTCGGGCATAATAGCAAGGATATTATTCAGCTTTTCCTTTTCGAAGTAAAAATCGTGGTTGCCGGCAATAAATATTTTATGCTTGTACGGCAAGGCCGCAAACCAGCCAAGAAATTCAATCACTTCCGACTTCTTTCCTTTGTAGCTAATGTCGCCGGCATGCAGGATCACATCCCCAGCCGGAAGCTTCATTCGCGCATGATTCCCGTGCGTGTCAGAGATAGCAACAAATTTCAAGTGGGCAAGATAATTAAAAAAGCTACCCGACCGAAGAAGACTACTGAATGAAAAGAACAACATGCAAGATAAGATGCAGGGTTTGTTCCTGTGATTGTTTGGGTGCTCCTGCACATCTTTGTCCGTAGCGTCGGTCAAAACACAATGTCCTGCCCGTATGAACTCCTGTGGTGATTACAGTGGCTGTGTCGTTGGTGCATTTCTTTTATGTTCCAGGTATTTTTTGCGAACAATATCCTGCACGTGTTGATTGCTGATCTTACTCTCCAACCAGGAAATAATATCCAGGTAAGAAAACGCCCGGCTGGCCGACCGGCTGTTTTCGTAACGTTTCAATTTTTCAAGGAGGAGGGTGAAGGCTGGCTTTAGTTTGTCGGGCGACAGTGAAAACGATCGTTGAATAAATTTGAAGATCTCTTCTTCTACTGCCCCGAGGTTCTCCATTTTTGCCATGAAACGGTATACCGATTTGACCAGGTATTGTAGCAGGTCAAAATTCTGGAGTTCGTAATGAGCAATGAGGTTTAGCAAACGGGCATAGCACTGCAGGTCGTTGCGAAGATCCACTTTCCAGTTGATGATCTTATTAAGGTAGGTGATGGTGTTGCTGTAGTCGCCGCTCCCAAAATAAAGCGAGGCAATCTTGTAATAGAATACCAGGATCCGGTGCGGATCGAGGTAGAGCGCATAGCTGTCCAGCTCCTGCATAATGGCCGGAACGAGCTCTACACCTTTACTGAAAGTGCCGTGCATGTAGTGCCGATTGATCTGGGCTATGTTCATGTAAACAAACACCTGGATCGAATTGCTCTCATTCCGTTGCACCACGTCGGAGGCGGCAAACAACTGGAACTCGTCAAGAATAGCATCGAATTTTTGAAAATTTTTCAAGTCGAAATGGGCGGTCAGCAGGTTGTGCAGTCCTTTTATGTAATGGGATGTTTCCGCCTCTATCATGTAGGGGTGTTCGGTAAAAAGGTCTACCCACTTTTGCGTATACCGGTAATACATTAAAAAGTCCTGTCGTATGAACGCGTACCAGCAAAAACTCTGGTAGAGGTACAAACGTTCATAAAAATCGGTGATCAGCTGGTAGTTGGGCGGCAGGTGCTGATGGAAGAAAGTAGTGAGCATTTCTTCGTCTGTAACGTTTCGCGCATGTCCATGATGGATATACCAGCCATATAATTCCAGCGCCAGGTTTGAAAGTTTGCTGATCAGGGCAATCTTATCGATTACTTCGTCTGCTTCCTTTGAAAGGATCTGGGCCCTGTCGTGGAGGCTCCGGGTGATATGGAGCGATTCGATCTTTTTCTCCATGAACAGAATCTGTACAAGAAAGGAGTATTGGTTATTCGTTTTTGCACTTTCCTTGGCTTTTTCTAATATTCTAAGGCTTTGAACATACAGTCCTTTGTTGTAAAGGATCCGGGCGTAGTCCATCTGTTCACGCAGCTGGATGTCGATGTTTTCATTGGTTTCCAGCAGCCGCAGGCTGGCGAGAATCTGTTTGTACAAATGTGCTTTGCGGTTGGCGAGCTGGTCTTTCTTTATGGGGTGAATTTTGATGAGCAGGGCTGCCTCATCATATTCCTTCATCCTGTCGAGCGCATCAAAAAGCTGGATCACTTTCAGGTCCTGATTTCCTGAATTTCGACTGATGTAAAGTTTAAAATTCCTTTTTTCACCCTTTTTAAGGGAATGAATCAGCTGAACCAGTGAATCTTTGGAGCGGCTAGACATCATAGAAATATTTAACGGAAAGCCTGACCCGTAAAGGATTCCCGCGCATTAAATCCCATTTCGGTAACGCAAAATGAAGCATATTTTGGTTTCAATTGCCTGGTAGTATGAATTAGCTTCGAAGGTAAGTACTCCATCTATAACCTACTACTATGGCAGATAGCAAGATCCTGATTTTTGATACCACGCTGCGGGATGGGGAGCAGGTACCTGGGTGCAAACTCAACACAGCCGAAAAGTTAGAGATAGCCCTGGCGCTTGAAGCCATGGGCGTTGACGTTATAGAGGCAGGCTTTCCGATTTCCAGTCCGGGTGATTTTGATGCAGTACAACAGATCTCTGCTGCTTTAAAGGACGCTACAGTCTGCGCGCTGAGCCGGGCTGTTAAAAAAGATATAGAGGTCGCGGCCCAGGCCATTGGAGCTGCCCGCCGACCCCGGATACATACAGGGATTGGAACTTCGGATTTTCATATAAAAAGCAAGTTTAAATCTTCCCGTGCCGATATCCTGGCAAGAGCAGTGCAGTGCGTTAAATGGGCGCGCAACTTTACAGACGATGTTGAATTTTATGCCGAAGATGCAGGCAGAACCGACAATACTTTTCTGGCCGAAGTCATCGAAGCCGTGATCAAGGCCGGTGCCTCTACGGTCAATATTCCCGATACTACCGGATATTGCCTTCCACAGCAATATGGTGAAAAGATAGCCTGGTTAAAAACCCATGTTGCGAACATAGATCAGGCAGTTATTTCCTGCCATTGCCACAACGACCTGGGACTTGCCACTGCGAATTCAATCTCCGGTGTCGTCCATGGGGCGCGTCAAATTGAATGTACCATAAACGGACTCGGCGAGCGGGCAGGCAACACTTCCCTCGAAGAAGTTGTTATGATCATGAAGCAACACAAACAGCTTGGCTTATATACCGGCATCAAGGCAGAGAAATTGACGTCCATCAGCCGCCTGGTATCTGATACCATGCGAATGCCGGTTCAGCCCAACAAAGCAATAGTTGGTTCCAATGCCTTCTCTCATTCTTCAGGCATTCACCAGGATGGATTTCTAAAAAATGCTGAAAACTATGAGATCATAAATCCGGCTGAAGTCGGTGCCGAAGAAAGTAAGATCGTACTCACGGCAAGAAGCGGCAGAAGCGCGCTGGCATACCGGTTTCAGAAAATGGGTTACGATTACACCCGAAACGACATAGACGTTTTATACGAAGCCTTTCTACAGGTTGCCGACATCAAGCGGGAGGTAAAAGAAGATGACCTAGCTGCTCTTGCTTTGCAGTATAAATCAAAAACCCCCGCCTTAGTTTAAGAATATGGGTAAAACACTATTTGAAAAGATCTGGGATAAACACATCGTGACCACCGTTACCGACGGACCCGACGTGCTGTATATAGATCAGCACCTCATCCACGAGGTAACCAGTCCGCAGGCTTTTGCCGGACTAGAAAAAAGAGGCCTCAGAGTTTTTCGTCCTGGGAAAATAGTTGCAACCGCTGATCATAACGTGCCCACGTTGAACCAGCACTTGCCTATCAGTGATGAACTGTCGCGGCAGCAGGTTGACCAGCTCAAAGTGAATTGCGAAAAGCATGGAATACAATTATATGGACTTGGTCATCCCTACCAGGGTATTGTTCACGTCATAGGACCCGAATTAGGCATTACGCAACCAGGCATGACCATCGTATGCGGAGACAGTCACACTTCCACGCATGGCGCCTTTGGTTCGATTGCTTTTGGCATCGGCACGAGCGAGGTTGAAATGGTGTTCGCATCCCAATGCCTCCTGCAAAACAAACCCCTCCTGATGCGGATTAACATCGATGGCGAACTGCAAGATGGCGTAGTATCTAAAGACATCATTCTCTACATCATATCGCAAATAACCACGAGCGGTGCAACGGGATATTTTGTGGAGTATGCCGGATCTGTGATCAGAGCGCTCTCGATGGAAGCCAGGATGACCATTTGTAACATGAGCATTGAAATGGGAGCCCGTGGCGGCATGATAGCTCCTGATGACACCACTTTTCAATATATGAAAGGACGTCCGTTCGCACCCGCAGGTGAAGACTGGGACCAGTCTTTCCAGCTTTGGAAAACCCTGTACAGCGATGGTGATGCCCGCTTCGACAACGAGCTCTTTTTTAATGCGGGACACATTGAGCCTATGATCACCTACGGCACTAATCCTGGATTGGGCATAGCTATCGGTGGCTTCATACCAGTACCCGAAACGATACCTGAAGAAGGAGAGCGAAAAAATATCGCCAAAGCTTTGCAGTATATGGGACTTGAAGGTGGCACCACACTTCGTGGTATGCCTGTGCAACACATCTTTATAGGCAGTTGTACCAACTCCAGGATCGAAGACCTTCGCCTCGTAGCTGGCATCGTAAAGGGTCGTCAGAAACATGCAGGCGTAAAAGTGATGATAGTGCCGGGTTCACAGCAGGTTGCC
>JBGTIL010000041.1:0-5002 GCA_041745695.1 Chitinophagaceae bacterium
ACTGGTCTCCAGCCTGCTCCATCTTGTGTTCCGTGCGCAGGCTATTGTTGATAATGTATTCCTGAAGCCGGAGCCCGTTTGTAAAACGATTGAAAGGTTTTTTCTCAAGGCATTTATAGATCAGTTTCACCAGCCAGTCTGGAACCTGTAGCTCACGTTCCTTTTTCTCTTCGTGCCAGGCAGCGGGTAGTGCCTGCCGGCGCAGGAGTAAAAGGTCGGGAGGAGGCGTTTCCATGTGAGCTACCATAATGCTGTTGCGCGCTGTTTGTCCTCCGTCCCGCAGCGGAAATGGAACAGAGCCGGCAAGCAATTCGAAGAGTACAATTCCGAAACTGTATACATCAGTTTCAAAAAGCATATGCCCTTCGTTTTGTTCAGGGGCCATGAACTCAATGGCCCCTGCATGGCGCATGCTGGTGCGCCGTTGCTCATCAGACATTATAGCCAGACCAAAATCAAGCAGTACATAATTGCCTGTGTGCACGTTGAACTTGACGTTGTTGGTTTTTATGTCTCCGTGCTTCACGTCTACCTTGTGGCAATGCGCCAAAGCGTTGGCCAGCTGATCTGCCACTTTAATGACTTCCTTAACTGTAAAAATGGGATCATGCGGGGGCTTCAGCAGGTCTTCAAGGTCGGGGCCTTCCACGTACTCCATTTCGATGAACGGAAGCGATCCGGATTCTGTAATGCCCGAACTTAGAATTTTCACCACGTTAGGGTTGGGCTCCCTGTTTACTTTTCTAAGCTTGTTCACTTCATTCTGAAAAGCTGTAAAGTGTTTGTCATCCAGCGTTTCGCTGTGTATGGGCGTAGGCAGTAATTTGATGGCGGTGATAATTTCTCCAAAGCGCCTGCCTTTATAAACAGATCCCTGTCCGCCTGTTTTGAGCGCACCCATGTTCTCAAGCCCGTCAGTGATGGTAAAAACTTTAGCCATTGCGTAAATTTAGGAAACTGCCCATGATGCACCGGAAGCGTAACTATATTAGTTTCCTACCTTGATCAAATCCTGCACGCGTAACCATCCCTTCGACGTTTGGCCTTCTGTATTGGTAAAAACAATATACACAAAATCACCTTTCCGGTCCAGTGGTTTCAGCACCGCATTATTCCAATGCACAATAAAAGCATTGCGCCGGGTGCTGGCCTCGGGTTCCGTATGAAAAAATGCTTTTGATCTAACCTTATATCTTCCCAAACTGGCAGTTGCATTCCGTTCGACAGGTAACGTTTCAGCGGCTGTATTAGTATCCTGCTCAGGAGCTTCTTTAGATGCAGTTCTAACCGGTGTTGAAGGCTGTGCCACGGGCGGTTCTACGCGTAACCCTTCGTCTTCAGGAACGGGCAAAGATGCTTCAGGCACGCTTGCCTGTTTGTCTCCGGTTGTTTCTGTACCAGGTGAATTCAGGAACGAAGAGTCCTGCGAACGATTCGGAACGATCACCGTATCGGAATCTGCAAAAGCAGTTTTTTCTTTATTAAAGTACCCATAGATTGCAAACGCAAACAACACCACACCAAGCAGCGGCAGTACAATGCCTGATAGCGAACGCTTTGGATTCTTCTGTTTAATAACAGGTCTGTCTCCCCTCCGGATACGCGGTTTGGGCGGCACCATCGCTTCGCCCCGGGCGGGTTCGCCTTCACGTGGTTGCGCGGAAGTTGCAGCAGAAGCGGTAACAAAGTCCTTCTCCCGCTTAGCCTCTCTTTCAAAGAAAGGAGTTTCCCTAACAGGTTCGTCTTCCTTTGTGTTTTTTCTCGCGTAGGGAGCAACAGCGGCAACCGAATGCTCACTACTTTCTGCCGCTGTGGACTTTGGTATGGGCAGGGGGTCTGGTATGCGCGGTTGTTCTGCCTGCTGCTCTTTGACTGCAGGAGGTGGCAGCTGGTAGTAATGTTCTTCCATTACCAGGTGCAGCTCCATACCATCCGGAAACCGCAGCGCAGGATCTTTTTGCAGGCATTTATCTATTACGGAAAGCAACCATTGAGGCACTTTCATTTCAAACTCTTTCTTGTCTGCCGACCAGGTTGCAGGGAGCTTCTCGAGCCGCTGTGGTAATAGCGCCGGTGCCGGCTTTTCAATGTGCGCTATCATCACTTCGTTACGGGCTGTTTCGCCGCCCCCGTTCAATGGAAAAGGAACGGTGCCAGCCAACAGTTCGTAAAGTATGACACCAAAACTATACACATCGGATTGAAAAAGCAGGCGCCCTTCGTTTTGCTCGGGAGCCATGAATTCTACGGCACCCGCATGGCGCAAACTCTTACGTTGTTCTTCATCTAACAGTAAGGCCAAACCGAAATCGAGCAATACATAATTGCCGTTGGCTGTGTTGAGCTTGATGTTATTCGTCTTGATGTCTCCATGCTTAACTCCGGCTTTGTGGCAGTGGGCAAGTGCATTGGCTATATGGCGTGCTGCCTTAACTGCTTCGGCTATTCGAAATACCGGCTTGTGAGGAGGCTTTAATAACTCCTCCAAATCCGGTCCTTCAATGTATTCCATTTCAATGTAGGGAAAGCTTCCTGTTTCCGTGATTCCCGAACTGAGTATGGTAACGATATGCGGATTTCTATCTTCATTAACCTTGCGAAGTTTGTTCACTTCATTCTGGAAATGGACAAAATTTTTATCTTCCGTGCTCTCACTGAAAATTGGCGTTGGCAGAAGCTTGATAGCCGTGATGGTGCTGTCGTTTCGGCGTGCTTTGTACACTGATCCCTGTCCACCGGTTTTGATGGCTCCCAGGTTTTCCAGGCCTCCCGCTATTGTAAACACTTTTGCCATAGGTCTAATGCGCTTTATTGCGAATAACTAAATTCCAGAATCGCCGATTCACCCAGCATGATCTGGTCGCCTTCCTCCAGCACGTGGGCGTTACGAACGCTGTATAATTTCACCGGAGTAGCCTCATTCACAGAGCGTACCTTGATTTTGTTACGGGGTGGTATGCCACCACTGTCTGCAAACAGTAAGAAATGCCCGGAGCCATTGTCAAATTCTATGTGGGCATGCTGTCGGCTGATAAATTTGTTGCTGTTATTTTCACTGGCGGCAGGAAAGGCTATTTGATTGATCCTGAAAAAACCGTCATCGCCCTGTACTTTTTTGTCGCGCCCGATGTTGAGCCTTGCGTCGGAAGATTGCAGCGTATAGGAGTCATGCTCTGCTTCGCCATTTAATACTTTGAGGTAGGCCGTGGCTTTATTTTGAATTGTTCGTTTTTGTGTGCTGATGAACAGGCCCGCCGACATCTGCGGTACCGGAATAGCTTCAGGGGGCAACTGTGGGACAAAAGAAATTTCCATTGTCCATTGTGCAGGGAGTTCGATCGCAAAATCGTCGGCGATGCGCTGAACTTCTTCCCTTTGAAAGCGGCCTTCTTCTTCAAAGTAAACCGCCGCCTCGTAAAGGAAACGGTCGTGCTCACCAGGTGTCAAAAAAAGATGCAAACCGCGGATGTTAGCCCCTTCGCCGCCTTCTACCCTGCCCAATTGTTCTTTGATGAACAGGAGCAGGTTTTCACGCAGTCTTTTCACATCCACCGTTTTTTCTTCGTTTTTCGGTTTGAATAATTCAATCATAATGCTCTTTTTTATAAACTGCAGAAATGACAATTATGTTGCTACGAAACATGATTCAATAAACAGTCCAGTTTGATGCACGCGCTATTGCGCTGCGGCTGTGACCAGTGAAACAGAGTCAATTTTTTTGAGCGGTTCAAAACTCCTGATGTAACCACCCTTCAACAGTTCCGGTATCACAATCTCGCCGGCCAGTTTCACAGCGTCGCTGGACCCTTTCGTTTTTTCAATCCGAATGCAAACCACCACGTGCCCGTTTCCTTTACCACTGGGCGCAAAAAAAACATACCACCCGTCGTTGATCCTCTGACCCCGAAACATTCTTTCCGGTGTGCCGGTCTTTCCGGCTACCGACAGTCCGAGCACATTCGTTTTACCTGCACTTTGCTTCTGCATATACCCCATGATGGTGCTGGCAGAAGCCGGATCCTGCGCCAGCAATATGCCCTTTTGTACGGATAACGCTGAATCCCGGATCTTCAGTACATACCTGTGCGGTACCAACACGCCCTGATTGGCGATACCTGCAGCCAGCCGCGCTATAGAAGCAGGCGTGGCAATCAGTTCACCCTGCCCCCAGGCCATGCCAGACACACCCCTGCCCCGCGTTTTGCGGATGTCGGCAGGGTTGTAAGTTTGAATACTCCTGAACTCTGTTCTGCGCCACACGTCGCGCCATTCTCTTTGCTGGGCTGCATTGTTTGTATCCAGACCGTAATAATAACCGCCTATGCCCTTTAGAAACATCCCGGTGCTGGTGTAAATGTTACCCATCTCCTCCTGCAGCTTCATTTCATTAGCCAGTTTGATAAAGTAGGCATTGTTCGATTTCACGAGTGCCCGTTCCATGCCAATGGTTCCGGCTTCATCTGGTTCCGCACTGCGGATGCGAATCAAATCGTTAGGTCGGATGATGAATGTTTTGTTGGCTGCCTCCATACCCAGCTTATTGAATGCGGCAAGAGCGGTGGCGACTTTAGCGGTAGATCCGGGTTGAGTAGCATAGGTAAATCCAAGGTCGCTTGCAGTGAGCCACTCCGAAAGTTTGTTTTGTTCCCTGATATTAAGTGTAAGCTTTTCCCAGTCGTTGACAGGTGGGAGCGGCCAGGAGGACGAGGCCAGCACATCGCCCGAAACATCCTGCAGTACAACCACAGACACCCGGTTGTCGCTTAGCGAGTCATCCTGTTCCAGGCGCTTATTGATCCGCAACTGGAGTGCAGCATCCATCGACAGCTGCACGTCACGGTTCTGCGCTTTGAAATCGGCTACCTTTTTACTGTTGATACCGGAAAGGAGCATTTCGGCCAGCGCGCTATAGTCTCTTTTGTTAACGGTCATTTCCCGGCTGGTCTGTGGTAAGAAGCGATCCTCACGGAACCTGCTGGCAGTAACGTTGTAATTCATTGAC
>JBGTIL010000042.1:0-3775 GCA_041745695.1 Chitinophagaceae bacterium
TCTTTTTTGTTCTATGATTTTGTCAATACGTTTCTGGAAATTGCCAAAAATATCGATGTCGTATCCTGTTTTTTCTTTTATGTATCTGCCAAAGCCTAAATCACCCGTCTCTCGTGGTTCTTCGGTCATGTCCCGAAGCCATTGCTTAAGTCGTGTAAGTCTCCCTTTGCTGTAGTGTTCTTCAGTCTGTTGCTTCAATTGTTGGAAATGAGCTATCGGGTCATACTCATCGAATTTTAGATTAGCAGTACGGAAACGGTCAATAGAATAATTAAGCGTTGCGATTAAAATGTCTCTGTGCCGTTTAAGTTCTTTTTGTTTTTCGTCCGGTGTCACTTAAAAATGTATTGGGTTTATGTTGTCGGCAGTAGGGTTGCACACAACACTAAGATAAACGCACTGAAGCGTAAAGGCAAAATTGCCAAACCCTTAATCTTCAGCCTAACCCTGCTGCGCAATTTTTTGCGGCAATCGTTCTAAGTCAGCTTTGTGCTCCATTGTTTAGTGGGGTAAAAAACCTATCTGTTTGAATAAAAAACCTATCGACCCCTGCGCCACGCCAATGTCGAAAAAACTTTCTTCATCGATCCGTTCACACAGTTAATTCACAAGCGGAGGCCTTGTCAAGGAATTCAACTTCCCCGACCTACTCCTCCCCCTCCAGCAGGTCCTTATCCGTAACATCAGAGAGCTGCACCACAGGCACCTCTGGCTCAGCCAACGTTTCAACTTCCCTTAGCTTGCGCTGGATAGCACGCGTGCGCACGCCGGCCACGTCGTTGAGCTGGTTGAGCCCAGTCTGAATATTGTTCTGCGCTTTATCCAGCAGCCCTCCAAACTGGTTGAACTCCTTCTTCACAGCACTTAATACCTGCCATACCTCGGCGCTGCGCTTCTGAATGGCAAGCGTACGAAAGCCCATCTGCAGCGAGTTTAATATAACCGCCAGTGTAGTTGGTCCGGTGATGATCACATGGCAGTCGCGCTGGATCTCTTCAAGTAAGGATGCCTTGCGTACTACTTCTGCAAACAAACCCTCGAACGGGAGAAACATAATGCCAAAGTTGGTAGTATCCGGCACATCCATGTACTTTTCGCAGATGTCTTTGGCCATCTTTTTGATCACCAGTTCCAGCGCGCGTTGCGCGGTTTCGATCTGCGGACCATCGCCGGTATCGTATGCGGTCTGCAAAGTTTCGTAAGCATCCTTCGGAAACTTGGCATCAATAGGTAACCACACATAGTTGCGGTCGCCCTCTTTGTTGGGAAACTTTACAGCAAACTCCACGCGATCTGTACTTCCCTTTTTGGTAGCTACGTGGGCTTCGTACTGCTCGGGCGCGAGTATATTTTCCAGCAGCATCTGCAGCTGTACTTCGCCAAAGCCACCACGCATTTTCACATTGCTCAACACCTTTTTAAGTCCGCCCACATCCTGCGCCAGGGTCTGCATTTCACCAAGCCCTTTCTGTACGCTTTCCAGTTGCTTACTCACCAGCTCAAACGACTGGCCCAGTCTTTCGTTCAGCGTCTTCTGTAACTTCTCATCTACCGTTTCTCTGATGCCTTCCAGTTTATGTCCGGTAGTGAGCACCAGTTCATTCTGCCTTTTCTCCATGTCGGCAAACTTGTCGCGCTGCAGGTTGCTCATGGCTTCCATGCTTTGCAGGTACGTTTCACGGAACCCTTTAAAGGATCCTTCCAAAGCAGTACGCATAAGGTGACTGTCTGTTTTCGCCTGCTCGTTGACGTTAGTAAGCCTCAGTTCAACCTGGGCAGTAATTTTTTCCAGTTGGGCAATCGAGCGTTGGCTGCTTCCTTCCTGGGCCTTCGTCAGGTTTTCCATCTTGCCCTGCTGCTCCAAAGAAAATTCCTTGAGGTTGGTGGTGACAGACTCGCGCGATTTCCAGGCACTCTCCTCCAGTTTGTTGGTAAGCAGGCGCAGGCGATCCTCCAGCGTTTTATTGATACCCTCCATAGCCATGCTGTTTTGCTCGGTAATACGCAGCAGGGTTTCATTGAGCTCCTTCCGCAGGTGAAACAAGGTGTCAGCCAATTCCGACCGGCTTTGCGCAGCCATGCCCGCCCCTTCCGTTCTTGCCGTGCGTGCCCCTTCCCTTAGAGAGTAGGTAAGGTCGTCGAGCCTTTTAAATACATCATCCAGTTTGGTGCTGAGCGCAAACAGGTTATTGTTTGGTTTCGGACGAAACACGATAATGAGCACGATCACCACAACCAGCAGCACAAGTACAGCAATCAACAACGTCAGCATAGGTAATTGTTATAACCCCACTAACGATCAAACGCAGCAGGTAGTATGAAAAATTTGAATGATTAATGTAACCCTTTTCTATGAAGGTTTTTAGGCTTGGAAAAAAACCCGTGGGTTGGCAAGGTGGCACCGTACCTGCCACCGCGCTATCGTGCAGGCACGGCTCAGTACAGTTACCGGCGTACAAGAGTGCGACGCAACAGGAGCCGGGGGCTGATCCGTTGCTTGTCCCATAAATCTTACCTATGCTGCCAATAGCTTATTGTGTAATTACCAGCCGAGCACGTAAGCAAACACCAGCGGCGCTACAATGGTGGCGTCACTCTCAATAATAAATTTGGGTGTGTTGATGTCGAGTTTACCCCAGGTGATTTTTTCATTGGGCGTTGCCCCCGAATAGGAACCATAAGAGGTAGTAGAATCAGAGATTTGCGCAAAATAACTCCAGAAAGGAATGGTGTGCATTTCAAGATCCTGGTACATCATGGGCACTACGCAGATAGGAAAGTCGCCCGCGATACCACCACCGATCTGGAAAAAGCCAATGCCTTTACCAGCACTGTTTTCTTTATAATAATTAGCCAGCCACACCATGTATTCAATGCCGCTTTTCATAGTGCCCGGTTGCAGCTCGCCTTTGTATACATAGGAAGCAAAGATGTTTCCCATGGTACTGTCTTCCCAGCCACCAATCACGATGGGCAGGTTTTTTTCTGCTGCTGCTATCATCCAGCTGTCTTTGGTATCTATCTGGTAACTGTCTTTCATTACGCCGCTGTTCAACAGTTGGTACATGTACTCATGCGGGAAAAACCGTTCGCCGCTTTCTTCCGCTTTTTTCCAGATCTGGTGTATGTGTTTCTGGATCGTACGGAAGGCTTCCTCTTCCGGGATACAGGTGTCTGTAACCCGGTTGAGCCCTCTTTCAAGCAGTTCCCACTCCTGCTGCGGCGTAAGGTCGCGCCAGTTAGGTATGCGTTCGTAATGGCTATGAGCCACCAGGTTCATGATATCTTCCTCGAGGTTAGCACCCGTGCATGAAATGATATGGATCTTGTCCTGCCTGATCATTTCCGCGAGCGACACCCCCAGTTCTGCAGTACTCATGGCACCTGCCAGGGTCACCATCATTTTTCCACCTTCCGCCAAGTGGGTTTCGTATCCCTTGGCAGCGTCTACAAGCGCCGCCGCATTAAAATGTCGGTAGTGGTGAACAATGAATTGCGATACCGGTCCTTTGGTCATGAAGTGGTTTTAGCCGGCAAAAATACGTTCTAAAATACATACAGGGCAAGGGCAAAACACCGATTTATTGGATCCAGCATCCGCTTCATTGTGTGGCTTCAGTGGCGTCGCACCCTTGTACAGCGGTAATAAAAGGGAGCAGGGCGCAGTCCCCTTCTACAGACACGCAGGTTCGAATGAAATATACCTGGAAATCAAAAAGTAATTAGACATTTGTCTAAATATACAAACAGAAAAGTACAATGAACATTGTGTTCA
>JBGTIL010000043.1:0-8809 GCA_041745695.1 Chitinophagaceae bacterium
CAAACCTGTGCAGGTGAATAAGAAACAAAAAAAGAATTTGTGCGGTTATGTGATGCTTTTAAAAAGAGTAAAGGCAGCCCCTCCTGTTGCTTCAAATTAAATTTCCGCTGCTACGTCCTGAGTTAGGAAACTCAGGACAGCGGTCGCTGTCTAAGTGCAGCAGTCATCGATCCATCAGAATCGCTGATTAAATGCAGCAGTCGCCGATCCATCAGGATCGCTGTCTTGTGTTTCCTAACTCAGGACAAACTAGCCTTAAAACGTCTTTACCATCCCATCCACATATTACAGAATTTTGCTCTTTACAAGAAGAGGCTTACAGAAATGTCCTGAGTTAGGAAACTCAGGACAGCACGAAACTCAGGACAGCGGTCGATGATTATGTGCAGCAGCCATCGATCCATTAGGGTCGCTGTCTATTGAGCTAATGAGATACGCACCTGCAATCCGCCGCGCGTAGTGGTTACCGGCGAAGAGGTATTGATCTTGGGTTTCACGATATTTTGTTCGAAATAGAATTTTAAATTGATCCGGTTGTTCAACACATAATCAATGGTTGGAGAGAGCCTTATTACCTTCTGCCCCGCCGTTCCGAAGGCTTCATTCTGGTCTAGCTTGCTGTTGGAAGTAGCATCGTCACGATAGCTGTAATCAAAACGGAAGGTTACATCATTGTCCAGTTTTTTTCCATTCTTACCGATCTTCAGATTCTGTAAAAAAGGCACACCGCGCTTGCGCCAGTTGAAGCCAATGGTGTATTCAGTAGAGCGGTTTTCAGCCAGCTGGTAATCGATCAAACTCAAACTTAGCTGCCGGCTCTTCTTAAACTCAACCCGTGTAGACAACTGGTTCGTGAAAGTCATATCTACCTCTAGCAGGGGCGCGAACTGCTCACTGATAGTAACGTTCGGCACCAGGAAGTATGGAATGTAATTACCTGTTTGTGTGTCTCTGAAAGAAGGATATCCTACGCGGAGGGGATCCTGGAAGAGCAGCGCCGAATTAAAAGAATTCATACTCAGCGTGCTGTTGTAACCATGCCGCAGGGTGACATTAGTAAATATTTTTTCAAAGCCCGGGATGCGGCTCAAACCGTTGTAGGAGATGTTCCAGTTTGGTTTTGGCATCAGCCCTGAAAAAGGATTATCACGTGTTTTAGGATTAGAGTTTTTGATAAAGTTCACGCTGCCCGGATCCTTACCCGTATAAGCCGCAAGAAAGGCCGGTATGATCACATCCTGTGAGTAGCGCCCGTAACCTTCTACAAAACCATCGGCACCCGGAGTGGACCCTCCTGGAGTGCGCGTTGCATAAATGTTTTTCTCACCCAAACGCCGCGACAAAAACGCACGATTGTCTTCGAAAGTTTTAAAAGTTTCAGAAACCTCCGTGGGGTCAAACTTTGTAAAAAGGGTTTGGTAAGAAATATAAGAAATGCTGAAGCTACCCGTAGCGTAAGGATTGAATCGCTGCAGCCCAGCATTCAGACCGGTATCCTTATACAGTTCAGAATAATTTTTCGAAAAAGTTTTGTCAACATTCAGATCGATGTTAAGATCCCTGAATGGAGACACCTGCGCCGTAATACCCAAACGCTGTGTAAATGTTTGCTGGATCAGCCTGTTGAACAGGGAGTCTTTGGTGAGTAAACCCCTTTGACCAAGCCGGTTAATATCTGAAGTGTCTGGCTGTTTACCCATCACGTATTGCCAGCCCGGCGCACCGCTACGCAGGTTCATACCCAACAGGCGGGTACTGTCCATGTAACCAGGCAGGTTGGTTCCGAGGTCTTCTGTATATTGAATACCCACTCTTTTCAATGAAGTAAGTAGTTGTGCAAATACCCGGGGCACGCGGCTAATTTGCGGCAGCGAATTCGGGTCTCTTGTACGGCCTTTTTTAGCAGCAGTGTCAGGTGCAGTTGTGGGTGCTCCAGCTGCTGGCTTGGCAGGGGCGGGAGCATCGGAGTAAACGCCACGCAGGAATCGCGATTTGGTGTACAGCTGATCGAAATTAAATTCCCCGGTTATGTTTCTTGTCTGACCAATCAGCAGGTCGTTACCTTGCTCTTTGGCAAGCAATGAAGCTGTTATCCAGTCGTACTGGGCTTTGTAGCTGGCACGGATGGTAGTCCAGTCGAGGAATGGGATTTTAGCAGTAGGTAGCTGGTAGCCCAAAGTTCCTATATGCCTGTAGAGTGTTGTGCGTCCGCCCTTCCAAAAATTCTTTTGCACTGAATCCTTTTCCTGCTTTGTGTCGATACGCCCAAATGGTTCATCGATACGGGCATAGTTGAATGCATTGAAATCAAAAGTTAAAGACCTGGTTAGCTCCCAGCGCAACGTATATAAACGGTCGAAGTAAAAGAACTTATCGTAAGTCTCTGGTATCTTGAAATTGGCACCCCCAACATTTCTTGATCGCAAGGCCCCGAATTGCCGGTTGATATCGGCTTTCACAGAGATGGTGGAGGGTTTGTAGTTAAAATTGATATCCCTGATCAGAGCCAACCATGGAGAGCGCGATTTGATCCAACCTTTCAGCGGCTCGATAAATCGGGGTTGAGGCGCATAGGTGTAGCCCACACCAGCTCTTGTTCTTTTTATATCGTCCAGCTCAATGATCGGGTTCGACCGGTATTGGTGGGTGTAAGCATAATTGAGGTCAAGGTTGGATATATCCCAGGGCTGCACAGGTTTTGTGCTGGTGCGTATTTTTTTTACGTTGGTGAATGTGATCGTTTTGATGGTGGTTTGTTCGAGGGCATCACTGCGGATTGAATCTCTTTTATTTTTCGGAGCGTTGTTTAATTTATCGTTGAGTTTTATATCTAGATCGTACGGATCATATTCCGGTGAGCTGGCTGTTTTGCTTATGCTCGCATACACGGGTATTTGTATTGCCAGCTTTTTCGGAATCAGTTTTCCCAGTTCCAGGTTGGTGCTAAGATCATACTGCGTAAAGTCTTCACGGCTTCTTTCATTTACTCTCTGCTCCAGGGTACCGAAGCCGCGGCTGCGTAAACTACCGGCAAGCGTAAGACTGCCAAGGTCTGCCAGGCGCAGGTCTACACGACCAAGGGCCGCATAACCGCCTCTTTCATCAAGCTTTGATAGTCTTAGCTCATTGAACCAAACCTCTGCACACGTATTTTCCTGCAGAACGTTTTGCACCGCCAGGAGCATACCCCTCACTTCGCCGAGATTAGGATTACCAATGATGGCGTAAGTTTTTCCGTCTGCAAATCGCTCGCTGTAATACCGTGACGGTGGCACTGTACTTCCGTTCCTGCGCGACTTCAAGCTTGTGAGCGCCGACAGATCGAAGTCGAGATTATTCTGTGCGGGCCAAATATCATTTTCGCTGCTGGCGGCAAAGTTTGTCAGCTTCAGAGGGATGCGTATCTCATAATAATTACTGACAAAATCATTTCCGATACGTATGATGGCATTCAGATCATTATCCTTAAGCGGGTAGTTCTTGTCTTTTTCTGCATGCACAAACATTGATATGCGACCGTACTGGCGCAGGTCAAGATTCATTGTTTTAAAAACACCGCGCGCCTTTGACTTCGGCAGGTCGCAAACCTTTACACTCAAAGACTGCTCGTTCTGCAGGAGCTGCACGTTGTTATTGCTTATCTGCTGTTGGCGCTCTACTCCGGGCGGCTGGCGGTAGGGAATAGGATCGCGCTGGTCGTTCTCTTCTATATTTACGGCAAGCACATCAACCTGTGTAGGGTCGTTTACGGGCAATGTAACAAACTGTCCTGTGGTATCTGTTTCGTAACTGAATTTGCGCCATTGGTTGCGCACCAGTTCCAACTTTGCCAGGCGTATAACCGCAGTGTCTTCAAACCCTGTCATGAACATCCTGATAAAACGTATTGATTTGAAATCAGGGATGTTACCCACCTTGGCCTGAAAATCTTTTACAGGTATCCGGAACAAGTACCATTTTTCAGTGCGCCGTTCACCGTTGGCGAGAGGAATGTTTTTCACTTCCCTGATGTCTGTAATGTAGGGACTAGTAAAAGATGTCATGCCTGGCTTCAGATCAATCCGGTACTGGAAATACTCTTCCGATTCATTCAATGTATTATCGCGGTTTAGCTCTTCCTGATCGGGGTACAGGGTAAAGGCATTCGTGAACTGGTCGCTGGTGGTGGCTACCGGCGAATTACCGTGGGGGTTGTTGATGTCTTTATAACGTTCCAGGATACCCGAATTCTTTTGCTCATAAAAGTTGTCTCTGTAACCCTTGTAATTATCTGCGGAAGGATCTGCCTGCGCTGCATTAAAGACAGCCGGATTTACTCTTCCCTGCAGATCATTAAGGTAAGTTCTGAAGCGGCGTTGTTCTGCTGTATCTGTTAATCCGTCGAAGCCCACGTCCTGGAACACACGGTCGTCCGGTTCATTGCTAAAAGCATTGGTTACCTGTATCGGGTTACGCGGTACCTGTCCCCAGATGGTAGTATCGGTTACTGCGTTAGGATTGGTTGGTGTAGGGAGACCGTTCTCATACTGGCGCTTTCCATCGCGCAGCACATCTTCAGAAATATTACCAAGATTAAAATACAATTCGCCACCCGTGCTGAGGGGCTTGTTGATACACGGATCCTGCATCCAGAACTCAATGAATACAATGTTACTTGTTTCAAAATCGGTTTGATCTATGTTCCGCATGATACCACCCCAGCTGCTGCGTGGTTGTACCAGGCGGCCATTGGCATCAATGCCTGTAGTGCGAAAATTATAAGGTCCTTTCTCACGGGGATAAAAGGCCAGGTCGAAAGTGGTCAGCAGGTTCTGTCCGATGTCGTTGGTCCGTCGTGGAAATATTTCCGACTGCTGTACTTGTCTCGTTTGGGGTCTCGACAATTCATCAAGATTTCCGCGGAGCGGATTATTGGTGTTGCGTCGCTCCTGAAGTACCGGTTCAATATTATACCAGGCAAATTTCGAACGGTTAAACCCATAGCTCACATCGTTGGAACGCGAGGCTTCCGGAAAGAGAACGTTGTTGTTTCTATCGGGAGCATTCTGAGGTACAGAAGACAATGTCCAGCTGTTGAGCGGAAAACGAAGGTCGATGCTGCTTCTGGTTCCTTCAAAGTCATCAATATAACTCAGCCCCTCGCCGCCCTTGCCAATCTGTTTGGGATGGCCGGGCTGTAGCACTGCTACTTCACCGTAAGCGGTGATGGCTGATAAAGGAGCGCCTTTGGTAGAATAGAAAGGTAATTTATCGAGCCACTTGGAAAGCCTTGGGACTTCGTTGCGGTAGTCAAAATCGGCACCGTACATGGTGTTACGGATCGGATCTTCACCGTAGGTTGTTTTCGAAAAGAAAGGTCGTTCACTGAGGCGCACCATAGTTGCTCCAATGGATAGATGTTTATTAACCAGGTAGTCTAAACGAAGTCCGAGGTAGCTTCTTTGCTGCAAACCAAAGGTGGCGTTGTTCTCATATTGTATATCTATCGGAATATTTGCACTAATGATGGCAGCGTTAACGATGCGCAGTGTGCCGAGGTCGTAATTGATTTCGTAGTCTACGTTTTCCTGGAGCACCTGCCCTCCCGCTGTAACTGTTACTGAGCCACGAGGGATATTGAAGCCCAGTTGGTATTCGGAATTTGACGAGGACCGCGATCTGCCCACCAGCTCAAACCGGTTCAGGTTAGCAAAGTTTTGAGCAATGGCCTTGATGGTGTCGTAGAGCGGATAGTAAAGGTATTTATCCATGCCGCCCTGGTTGGAGAATACGTATTCAAGGTCGCGACCGAATGGCTCAAGTACAGGAAAAATAATTCGGCTCTGCTCCGGGATGACGGTGTAGCCAGGCACATAGTCAAACACCCCATCGGGCTGGGGATCGTTATTGTTGTTGAGGTCGTCCAGATTTACCAGGTTCAGGATTGGTACGCCTCTGTACTGTGGCTTAAGACTATCGCTAAGCGGAAGGTATCTTTTCTCTCCAAGGCTGGGCTCCTCATAAACTACATCCAGTTTGAAGTCTCTTTGCTCCAATTGACCGAAGCCTACGCTGTATACGTTCTTCATCATCAGGTCCCAGATAGGAAGGTTAGGACGCTGCGAGGTAGCCTTGAGCAGTTTGAGGAAAAGAACCTTAGTAGAACTACCACTGCTGTCGGGGGGTACATCCTGCGAAAATTCACCTACCTGGTAAACCTTTCCATTGAAAGTGTATTGATAGGCAACGCCGAGCACTTCGTCGGCCTGAAGGGGCTGGTTGATAGAAAGAAAGCCAATGCGGGCATTGTAATAATAATCGGATGGCTGCAGTTTGCGGGCGAATGTTTTTTCAAAATCCTGCACGGTCTGAAGGCCCATTCCGGTAAGTACACCGGTTACGGCGGTAGAATTGCGGCTATTGGGATTGGCGGTGATAGACTGGTACAAATTGTTGGTGTTGTTGGCAGGCAGAGCGCCGCGTACGCCACCAAAGCGTGTACTGTCTTCTCCAAGGTCCATTAGAGCCACGATATCCCTGGTGTCTGTGGTGATGCCTGTGCGGTTCGTCACCCATACTTCTACTCTTTGTATCTGCACATTAGACCTAATAAGAGGAAGGTCCTTCATAGCATTATTGTAATTCCTGCGGAAGTATTGAGACATCAGGAAGTGCCTGTTCTCTTCGTATTCGTCTGCTTTCAGGCTGAAGGTTTGGGAAGAGCTTCCCCCTTGCACACCCAGCGACTGGCGCTGAGAACGCTGATTAGCCAGAACGGTGGACACGAATAATTTTCCAAACTGCAGTTGCGTTTTAATACCGAAGAGAGATTGCGCACCGGGAATCAAACTTCCTTTAGAAGTGAAGTTGACATTTCCCATCTGGAACTGCTTGATGATCTCATCATCTTTTCCCTGGTAGTCGAGCTTTAGCTGGTTTTCAAAATCAAAATTCGCCAGCGTGTTGTAGTTGATCGGAAGGTTGATCTTGTCACCAATCTTGGCATCTACCTGCAGCTGCGCGTTCATATTAAAATCGAACCCGCCGGTTCTTCTCGCACGCTCCGGAAGTGTAGGATTTTTGATATTCTGCCCCTGGTAGCCTGCGGCGATATCTACGTAACCACTGGGCCGGATCTCCGGCTTCAGATTGCCGGTGACGCGGTTCATCCAGTCTTTGGAGAACCCAAAGTTGGGTTTGACGTTTCTGCGGTTCAGATCGAAAATGGTGTTGGAACGCTTCCGGAAGTATTCATTCTCATCGCGTCGGGCCTGCAGGTCGAGGAACTCCTTCATGGAGAAGGTCATCGGCGTGCGGTAATACTGGTTGCCAATTTTTTCTATACTGTAGTACTGTTTAGTCAGCGGGTCGTATTCTATGTTGCGCTTTACAAAAGCGGTGTCGCTGAGTTCGAAAGGGTTGCGGGCTGGTGTGGTATAACGGTCGGTGCGCCGGTCAGTAATCGGGTATTTTGCAGTATCCTGGCGGGGAGAAAAAGGAGAAAAATAATGGTCACGCGCGTAGCCCTGCAGGCTGAGTGCGCACAGCAGGAGGACAGCTACCAGCGTACGAACCTTATAGGTAGTTAGGGAAGACAACAGGGTTTTTCTCTACAATTAGTTAACGAATGGTGTTTTCACAGATTCTGCAAGGTCTTTTTAATAACCTCTTCCACGCCATACTGAGGGTACTGGATCAGCACTTTTTGAAGGGCGCTATCGGCAGCCTGGCGGTTGATTCCCAAAGCAATCAGGGCATTTAACGCATCTGCTTGTAAACTATTGCCTTTCCAGTTTGAAATATTTTCGTCGGCAGGTTGTTTGGCTAATTTGTCGCGGAGCTCCAGCACAATGCGCTCGGCCGTTTTCTTCCCGATCCCTTTCACGCCTTCCAGCACTTTTACATTGCCCTGCACAATGGCACGGCTCACCTCTTCCGGCTTCATGTAAGAAAGCATCACCCGGGCAATTGAAGCGCCCACACCAGACACTGACAGAAGATAGAGAAACATTTCCTTCTCCGCTGCTTCAAAAAAACCATAGAGTATATGCGCATCCTCGCGTATCAGGAGGTGTGTTTGTAAAGTGCCGCTTTCCAGTTCCTGAATGCGGGAGTAAGTATTAAGGCTGATATTGACCTCGTAACCAACGCCTGCAACATCCATCTGCACAGTAGCCGGCGATTTCTTCACAAAATTTCCCTTTAAAAATGCGATCATGCGTGCAAAATAAGCCAAACATTACCTAACATCAAACAGGGCTTGCACGGTAAAACTGCTTCAACAGCGGTGCTTAATGCGAGTTTGTTGGTTTTGATTACCGCGTATCTTCGCCGCACTTTCAAGATAACCTCGTATGATTACAAAACTGAATGCTGCCATCACAGCCGTGGGGGCTTTTCTCCCGGAAACGCTTCTTACCAATGCCGATCTGGAGAAAATGGTGGACACCAATGACGAATGGATCCGCAGCAGAACCGGTATTTCTGAACGCCGTATTTTAAAGGGTGAAGGCCTGGGAAGCTCAGACCTGGGCGCCCCTGCCGTATTGCAACTCTGCGAAAAACGCGGCATATCGCCCCAGGAGATCGACTGCATCATTTGCGCCACCGTTACGCCCGATATGGTTTTTCCTGCAACAGCCAATATCATTGCCGACAAGATAGGAGCAAAAAATACCTGGGGCTTCGACCTGGAAGCCGCCTGTTCCGGCTTTTTGTTTGCGTTAACCACTGGCGCAGCACTTATCGAAAGCGGCCGCTATAAGAAAGTAGTGGTTGTGGGCGCCGATAAAATGAGCGCCATTACAGATTATACCGATCGCAGCACCTG
>JBGTIL010000044.1:0-5365 GCA_041745695.1 Chitinophagaceae bacterium
GAATAAGGACTGGACAGGAACGCGGGTACCAGTAAATACCGGTGTTCCGTGCATAGTTTCTGGATCTATATTGATTGCTCCGTAATTCATTTGCTGGAATTGTTAGTCGTTCTCGAAGTTACAATATTTGTGAGGCTCTCCGGACAAGGAATAGTGAGGTAGCTTATCGCTAACGGTTTTCAGCTTTATGCAGTAGTGGCATTCAGTGTTCTGCCGTTTACTACTGTTCTAAAGCTCATTAACGATATTCTGTTTAGAATTCTTTCTCCCGCCACTATTGCACAAAAGCTGTTATTAGCGGCAGTATAAGAAGATAATTATGGTCCTTCTCGGAAAGTATATTTGTAAGTTTTCCCTAAATGTAATACCATTAAAGTATCGCTTTTAGCAGGCTTTATTATTGTATCACCCATTGATGCCACATCTCCAAACGTCTTGTTATCGTTCAACTTCCTATCTATATTAGCCCATAAAACAAATTCATGCTTAACGCCCCTAATTTTAAAAGATGTGGTATGGTGTTTCGTCCCAACCATTTCCACAGCGCCTTCAATGTTTGCGGTATTAAAAAAAGCAAACTCCTCACTTAGAACTTTCGTCATGTATTTGGTGCCGAATAATAAATAGGTCATTGCTGCAACTATAAAGAAAAGTATTATGTATGCTTTCTTCTTCATCGACTAAGTGGTGTACGATTGTAGCTAACGGCAGTTCGTCTAAAAACTAGCGTTCTTTTCGAAAGTAATCAATAATAAGGATGATTCTAAGCCTTATGCCGCCGCTTTTATTTGTGGTAAATTAAAAGTGTCGGGATGAAAGCAAGGTCTTTTTAGCCTTGTAAATAGTAGTAATGAAGGCGTTTTAGCAAGAAGCAGTGAAGAAAGTTCTTGCAGGAACTTCTCAAACGCATTTTTATCTACGATATTCATCAACCGGCGCAGTTTGAAGGCAGTAAACATCAGTCCTACATCAGCACTCGCTCTCCTCATGCCTTTTTTGGTGCAGATAAAGTAGAAGCCCCAGTGCCGCTTTACGATGCCATAGGTGTGTTCTATAATGGCTTGTCGCCTTTTATAAGTAGCAGGATCCTTTTCGATGTTCTCCTTATTGCTGTCCACAAAGGGTTGATACTCGCTGCGCTCAATGAGTCTGCCCCTCTTGTTCTTGGTGCATAAAGCAAGGGCCGGGCAAGAGCTGTAGGCACTCGTCTTATAATGCTTTACGTGATGGAGGTAGCGTTCTTTGCTCTTTACATACCAGTTGCCGTTAGTAATCAATGCTTGCTGCTGTGGGCAGGTGTAAGTGTCCTCTTTAGGATTGTAAATAAACTGGTCAAAGTTGTACCTGTCATCAGGGGCAAAGGAGGCTACGCCAGGTACAGCCACCATCAGTTCCACTCCCAACTCCAATCCCCTTTTCAGTTCACTTCCGGTATGACAACCCTCATCATAGAGAGCTGTAAAGTCTGCACTCCCCAATATCTTCTTTGCCCTGCCGAGCATAGATCCCATGGCTTCAGAATCATTCTCGTTGGTTACCTTATAATCGATGGTTATGATATGCTTCCCATCCACTATGGTTTGCACATCATAGGCTGTTTCAGTAATATTGTTGCAGATGATCATCTGCCGACTGTCCGGATCAGATGTAGTCACTTGCCTCTGCTCAGTGCTGGCTAACTGTTTGCTCAGATGGATGTATTTTCCTTTGCGCTTGTTTTGTTTTTCTATCTGCTCTTCTATAATCTTCTTGTTTTCATCATCTGCTTCGGATAAAGCCTGGTTATAGTCATCCAGCCGCTTTTCTATGTACTCAAGGTGTTGTACGATCTTGCTTTCATTGAAGTTATTCTTCTTGGAGTTCTGAGCCCTCAGTTTGGTGCTATCTCCCGCAATGAGCCTGCCGCCAATAAGCTCAAACTTAGTTGCTATCGATACTGTGTGGCGGAACACTTTGCGTATAGACTTTTCATTGTCTCTGCGAAAGTTCAAGATCGTGTTGTGATCCGGCGCCAGCCCGTGCAAAAGCCATATCAGCTAAAGTGTTCCTTTTACATTCTTTCTCCAGTGCACGGGAAGAACGAACGGAGTTGAGGTACCCATACACTTAAAGCTTCAGTAAATCTTTCGGATTATAAGGTGGCCTGCCTTCGGCAGATGAATAGGATGAAATTTAAACTCAGTGACGTTAATGCTTTCTACAAACAAATCAAAGTGTTGCATACTTAATTATCCCCATCAATGATCTCATCTAAACTTTGCGTGAAAAGAACAGCCTTCGACCGTGTTCCTTTGATGTATTGCATACATGAAGATATATGAATCTACTCACGTATGTGCATCACCGTTATAACAAAATAACAATAGTTTTTAGACAATCTTGACGGAGTGGGTATCTATGCAGTAAGGGAATTTGCTGTTCTACTGCTTAATCCCTCTCCGAAAGCAAAATAGAGATAATTAGCTGAATTTAGTGCTGCTGCCCTTATTGTATGTATACCACTGTTAGGTGCAATTATGGATGTTTTTCCGCAAAATTTAGTCTTTCTAGTCTTTTGTCAACATCTATATGTAAATCAATAGGTGGGGCACCACAAAATTTAATTGACCCCACAAGTGCCGTTGGTGATCTATCCCAACCAAGCCAACTTTTTTTGTCTAGGCTGTCAAATACCTGCGGTACTGGATAGGTTATAGATAATTCAATTTTATTGTCTGTTTTTTTAAAAAGTGAATCATTTTCTATTCGACCCATTAGAACAAATTTCGCGCCCTCAACAACAATTATTCCCTTTGTATCGAGAGGTAAATCCTTATGCCAGCGAGAGGGTCTAATAATCACATCTCTATAGTGGGTGTAATTACCATAGGAAATATTGTAAAAATATACGTCTGAGGGAAACCGCACTTGGGCAGAATCAGTTTCAACTACAGCTGCGAGAATATCATAAAGGCAACTGTCCACCTTGTACTCGTCAAAAGCTAATTTAAAACCACTATCATTTTCATTCTGTCCAAAAGAGCAGGCTAACATAGCAATCAAAAATGACAGTATAAAGAAGAGCTTTTTTATTATGCTCATGTTTGGTTGTCTGTATTTCATCAACGGGTGGGGCTTTATGCAGTAGTGGTGTTCAATGATTTGTCGCTATACACTTGCACCAAGCCCAATAAAGATATATTCTTCAGCCCATGTTCAAAAGCCACTGCTGCATAGAACTGATGTTGTGTGATGTGCCTTCTAAAGGACTCTCGATTTAATCTTTTCATTCTTAGACACCATTTCGATCCATTGTTCGTCAATGCACTTTAATTGAGAAACTTCATTCTTGTGAGGCAAGTAAAACTGAGAATAAAAGCCATTGGCGAAAAGGTGGTTTGGAATGTTTGGCCCATCCTTAGTTTCCAAAGTATCGGCTACCCTTCTACTCATTTGTAATAATGTGATACCAGTCTCGTTAAACATTTCAAGGGATTCTAAGAACTTACTTGTTTCTAAAAGTAAATCAAATCTATTCGCGCGGACTTCTACGTTTCGCAATATATCTTTTGCATTAATCTGTACTGTTGAAGGATGCCATGCCAATATTTCCATAGCCATGTGACTTACGACCCATACAAATGGAACATTTGAGTTGACTAAATACTTCAGATCAAGAACGGTAGAGCTAGCAATAGTAATTAGATGTGTAGAATTCATTGGAAAGATTTGTCTACAGAACACCATTTTACACAACGTTGAAGTGTTTATAAAGTTATGGCAATTGAAAAACGTCAGGTTCAATCAATCACAAAAGCAAACCAGTGATTTATAGTTGAATGGTTAACGTCCAGCCACAATTTTATAAACATACTTTTGTGTGCAGATAACCTCATTGCATTATTCTTTTGGAAAGCAGTCAGACCCAACAGCCCCACTACCATACTTTAAAATAACCTTATCATTGAGCAAAATATGTGAACAGCCATCATTGAACTTTAATTTTAGACTGTCTGGAATTGGTTGGGAAAAAAGACGGTATGAATACATACCCATTCCGCTTCTTTGAAACCAAATATCTACTGGCTCTCCGCTTACAATACCGATACTATTGGCTTTATCCAAATGGGATTTTACATTACTCAACGTTGTTTGAGTCCAGCCTAAATTTGACAGAATGGAATCAACTTTATCTGACTGAATTTTTAAATTCCAGTCGCAGAAATATTGCTCCTCATAATTTTTAGACGTGCTAATTAAATTTGTCACTGCGAGTCGTGCAATCTCCTTATCACTTGCAAATTCTATTTCGACAACTTTATCTATTGGAACAATATTATTATAAAAGTCCTTAAGTTGATATAGCTCGCTCTGTTTGCTTTGATAATTATTGATCAGATCTGCTTTAGAATAACTCTTTCCGTTTCCTGAGTCAAGCACGATTATAATAAAGATTATCGCTAATCCTCCCAAAAGCAGAAAGCCACCCCCAAAAATTATTATAATCCATTTTAAATCTTTACTCATGCCGAATTATTACTTCTGTAAGAGGGTTGCACACAACTGATCGGGGCTTCAAGCAGGACGGGCATTCCTGGTTCTCCTGTCTACTCACTTTGCTGGAACAAAATAGTCATTCTCCTGCTCAAACATATTCTGAAACCTGTATTGCTAAAAGCCTTTGTGCTTGTTGCACAACTACAATGTACTAAAACGTATTTTCTCCTTTCAGGCCGCATTTGACTGCACTTTGTTGTCTTAGAAAGTATCCAGGGAAGAAAGCCACACCAGGAGAAGTTGTTTGTGGGTCTTTTCAGCTTTCTCAAAAAGTGCCACCCGACAATTTCTACCGTAGACTCCATGAGACCCTTGATCTCCGCTGGCTTTATAAAACTACCGCCAAGGCTAGACATGCTTTACTTCCTTGGCTATGACATAGATGAACCTCTCCCCTGGCACTCAACCCTCAGCCGCACAAGGCAACTGTACGGCGAAGAAGTATTCCGCACTTTGTTTGTCAAAGTGCTGCGTGAGGCAATTGAGAAAGGCATGGTAGCGGGTAAAAGGCAGGCAATAGACTCCGCGCCTGTAAAGGCAAATGCATCCATGAACTCGCTCCAGAAAAAAGAGATCCTGCAGGACGGGGCAACATATGCAAAAGAGCTACGTGAAGATGATGACAACACAACCGATCCGCCTGGGCATGACGATGGTGAACAGCAAGGGCACTCCGTGACTGCTTCCAAACAAAAGTCGGTGGAGCAACACCACGCCTGGAAGGATAAAGCTTACAAGGGTATGCCTGGCGGTGGCAGAAAGAAAAGCGAAGAAGGCGGGGATGAAGAAAAGTATTTGCCAAAGTTCGTCTCCAATCACACCCACTACA
>JBGTIL010000045.1:0-3629 GCA_041745695.1 Chitinophagaceae bacterium
GTCATCAACGATGCGCCTGTTATTCCGCTGTGGTATGATGAAGTGATTCGCCTGGTAAATCCCTGGATTAAAGGGTTTCAGCCAAATGGACTGAACCTGCTGGAGTTACGATGGGTATACAAAGATTATTTAGTGTCCGCAAGAGAACAGTCTAATCTGTGACTGGTAAGGGTTTTAGAAGAAAAGTATTTACGAACATCTGTTAATAAGTGTTGATTTTGCTGCATTTCAGTATAATTTTTGCTCATTATTCGCATCAAAACACTGCCCATATGCGTCAACGATTCGAGCAGCAAATGAATCTTCGTACAGTAGCCATCCAGGATATAAAGTTTCCTTTAAAAAGCCGTGATGAATTACCTCCTGTTCTTAAAGCGTTGCAATATATTTTTGTTACCCCTGAAATAAATGAGAAAGTATTTGCGCTGCTGGAAAAGAAGATATGTGCGGGCAAAAACAAAACAGGCCGTAAAGGAATGGATTTATGGCACATGCTTGTATTGGCGGTGGTGCGCCATGCAGTCGGGACCAATTGGGACAGATTGGAACTGATGGCCAATTATGATCTGTTAGTCCGCCAGGTAATGGGTGTGCACTCCAGCGGATTTCTTAGCGATGCCGAAAAGATTGAATTCGGTTATCAAACTATTTTAGACAATGTTAGCCAACTGGATGAAACATTGCTGCAGGAAGTAAATCAATTAGTGGTAGAAGCAGGCCATCAGCTGCTTAAAAAAAAAGAGGAAGAAAGAGTTCTTAGATTGAAAACGGATAGCTATGCGCTGGAAACGAATGTCCACTTTCCTACTGATTTGAATTTACTGTGGGACAGCTCACGCAAATGTATAGATGTAATAGAATGGTTGCAGGAGGCTGCAACACTAAAAGGCTGGCGTAAAATCAAACATATTCGCAGATCATTGAAAAGCCAGTTTCGCAAAACCTCGCAACAGGTATTCACAGGCAAAAACGAACAACATAAAAAGCAAAGCGTACGGGAGTATCTGCAGCAGGCCGGGGTATTATTGAACCGTTGCCAGGAGCTGATTAAAAACCCTCCGATAGTTTTTGGAAAAGAAGAATGTGTAATAGTGTTACTGCAATCATTGAGCCGGTACTGCAACTTTGTAAGGAAATTTATTGATCAGATAGAACGGCGCCTGCTAAAGGGAGAAACGATTCCTGCCGCAGAAAAAATATATTCCATATTTGAAGAACATACAGAATGGATCACCAAGGGTAAACTGAATAAGAAGGTAGAATTAGGCCACTTGTTACTCATTACTACCGACCAGCATCACTTCATTGTGGATTACAAAATAATGCAGGGAGAAAAAGATGCATCACAAATCAAGGGTTTAAATGAAAGGTTACAACACAAATTTACGGACTGCAAAATATACAGCCATAGTTTTGACAAAGGCTTTCACAGTAAAGATAATTTTCAAACCCTTCAACAATCCGGGATAGAGCATGTGATCCTTCCTAAAAAAGGAAAGCTTAATAAAGATGAAAAGGAAAGAGAAGGAGATAAAAAGTTTAAGCAGCTACGTTACGCTCATAGTGCAGTAGAAAGCAATATTAATATGCTTGAACATCATGGATTGAACCGTTGCATGGACAAAGGGCTGCATGGTTATAAACGTTGTGTAGGTGTAAGTGTGCTGGCATACAATCTTCACCATCTAGGAAATGTGTTGCTGGATAAAGAAAGAAAGCTTGCCGAGCGAAAGCGGGTGGCATTAGCAAAAGCAGCTTAGGAATAAAAACCAACAGCAGCGAGCATGTTTGGTGGGAGAGTTATGCCTTGGAAGGCATAAAAGAGTTTAAAAAGACAAAACTTTCATCAAAACACAGAGCGAAAATCAATTGATCATTAAATTGAATTTCTACATTGCAGTTTATTGTAATATAAAATAGCCAACTCTTGAAAAAGAGTGAGTTTTCTTGCAAACACTAAGTAACTTAGACTTATATGAAATTTCTCGACACATTCCTGCTGGCTTTCCGAACGGTTCGTGGAAATAAATTACGGACAGGCATAACAGTAGCAATCATCGCTTTTGGTATTATGGCTTTGGTGGGTATTAAGACAGCCATTGAAGCCATGCAGCAGAAATTCATAGAAAGCTTCTCCTCTATGGGGGCCTCTGGCTTTACTATCAGGTACAAAGAGCCGCGATTTAATTTTGGCGGCAATTCAGAATTAAAAAAGGAAAAGAAGGGACAGCGGAAAGAAAAGAAGTCAAATACGGGGAAGCCGATCACTGAATTGCAGGCGGAAACGTTTAAATCGAATTATGCCTTTCCGGCAAAAGTGAGCTTGTATCTGTTTGGCATCCGCGATGCAGTTGTTTCCTTAGAGAATAAGAAAAGCAATCCAACGGTGAGAGTTTTTGGCGGGGATGAAAATTATATCGAACAAAATGGATTTACAATGGCACATGGCCGTAACATCAATTCGATCGATATTGAATCCGGAAGAAATATTTGTTTGATCGGCACTGACATAGCGAAAAAGTTTTTTGGTGGCAGTCTTGAACGTCCTGTAGACAAAATAATTAAGGTAAACAGTGTTCCGTACAGGGTAGTGGGTACCCTGGAAGAAAAAGGTAATAATATGGGAGAACGATAAGGATACGCCAACGTAGGGGCACTCATTTAGGCTTAGCGCGGTGCGGCGCGAAATTCGATGTGGGCACCAGAGTTGGCTCAGGTCAATATACCGAAATGGCGGAGCTTCATGCTGATGGCACCGGGCTGCTTTGCGGGTTCCAATTGTGCTTTTCACTGCGGGCGTGTCGGCACCAGGCGTAGAGCGCGTCATAGATGACGAAGCCTTGGAGAAGTTGCTGGTGGTCGTCGGTGAAATTGTGAGAGAGGCCGAGTGAAATGGCGAAAAGACCGGCACACGCCGGATGGAGCGAGTGGGTGTCCGTATCGGCACCGCGAACGATGAGCGCCAGCTCCGCGAGCGCAGGATCGGTTAGCTGATATTTCAGCAGGAAGGCATCGAAGGAACACAGTGGCCCGACGTGGCTTAGTTCCACGTTTTCGACATCATACGGAATCGCACCGAGAGCGGCGGCCTGCGGGATGACTTCGGCGGACGGGACGAAGATGAATTCGGGGGCTTCGTCAATGAACCGGGTGATGAGCCACGGACAGGCGACGCGGTCGATCTTCGGGCGTTCGCGGGTAATCCATTTCATTTGGCTTGGGTATCGAGGGCTGTTTTGAGTTTGGCGGCGAGATCGGTGGCTTTGCCACGGCCCCAGTAGTGGAGGAAAATGTAACGGGGATTTTCCAAGGTCATGTGCTGGTGGATGGCGACGATGTTTATGCCACCGCTGCGGAGGGATTTAAGCACGCCTTGAAGTTCGGTTTCGAGGCAGGCGAAATCGCCGTCCACCACGGCGTTGTCATTTGTGCCGGCGAATGCGGCCCAGGTGTTCACGCCCATCTCCTTGCCGACCTCGCAGCCGCAGGGCATCGTGGCTTTGCGGCCGATGACGAATTTCACCATGCCGTCTTTTTCCGCAGGCTTGCCGCCCAACACGGCGACGAGCGGCACGGTGGTGATGGCGCTTTTTTCAGGAATGCCGCCGCCGAAGGATTTGGCGGGCTAA
>JBGTIL010000046.1:0-13638 GCA_041745695.1 Chitinophagaceae bacterium
CCAGGCGCGTGGGCACTACATAGATGGCATCGCCGTTGAGGCCGCTGGCTACCATTATCCATCCAACAAGACCCTGCAAAGCGCCCAGTAAAAAAAGAATGATGAGCGGCTTCACCATGTCTGCCCGAAAGCGACCCTGAATCCAGAAGATGACGAATGGAATGATGAACACAATACCCAGCAGCCTAGCCCAGAAGCGGTGAAACCATTCCCAGAAAAAAATGAACTTAAAATCTTTTAGTGTGAAGTCGAAGTTAAGGAGGCGGAACTGCGGCGTTTGCTTGTATTTTTCAAATTCTATCACCCATTGTTGTCCGTTCAATGGAGGCAGCGAGCCGGTAACCACATCCCATTCGGTAATAGAAAGACCAGACCCGGTGAGCCGTGTAATGCCACCCAAAATAATCTGGAAGATAACCATCGCAACGCCCGTTAACAACCAGATGGCTACTGGTTTGGAAGAGAGGGCTGTTTTCATGCCGTCAAAGGTACAGCAGGGTTGCGCTGACAATATTGCCATTATCTTTCCCTGCCGTAGTTTAATTTTGAAAAAAATCTGTTGCTGCAACCATTCTATCAAGATCAGTTACTGGAAGCCGGATGCGATGAGGCAGGCAGGGGATGCCTTGCCGGGCCGGTGTTTGCAGCCGCCGTCATTTTACCTAAAAACTTTTACCACCCTTTACTGAACGACAGTAAGCAGCTTAGCGAAAAGCAGCGCAATGAACTTCGTCCGGTGATTGAAGAGCGTGCTATCTGTTATGCTGTGTCTTCCCTTTGCAATAGACAGATTGATAAGATTAATATACTGAATGCTTCATTTAAGAGCATGCACAGGGCAGTAAAAAACCTAAAAGTGCAGCCCCAGTTGCTTCTGATTGATGGCAACCGGTTTAATGCATATAAAAAAATCCCACACCAATGTATCATACAGGGGGACGGAATCTATGCTTCTATTGCAGCAGCAAGTATCCTTGCCAAAACATTTCGCGATGAGTATATGAAAAACCTGCACCTGGAGTATCCGCGGTATAATTGGGTGCAGAATAAAGGCTACGGTACGCGGGAACACCAGGAGGCGCTAAATCAATGGGGCCCTTGCTGTTACCACCGTACTTCCTTCCGGCTCGACTACTGCAGTCCGGATGTTGTTCAATAAAATATTATGAATTGGAGCAGCGTTTCACTGCGTGCTGCTTGTCTCTTTTACTGTACTGCATTTTAGATGCTGTAAAAGAATGGTTGAAGGTTAGCAGAACGCCGCTTTTTTAGCGGTGTTTTGTTTTGTATGACAGGGACACTTAACAGCCTTTGGGTGAACTGCTGGTTTTACGTTGGCAGATGCTGATACTTTTACGGCTCAGGGCCACAGCCCGGCACCGAGGCGCAGCACTTCTGGCTCGCCACTGGTGTAATCAATGATCGTTGATGGCTTCATGCCGCCGATGCCGCCGTCGATCACATAGTCGACCTGTTTTTCAAACTTCTCGAAGATGAGTTCAGGATCAGTATATTCTTCAACAAAATCACCGGGAAGCGAGGCACTGAGGAGTGGTCGTTCGAGCGCTTTTACCAGCGCCTGCGTGATCAGGTTATCAGGAATGCGCAAGCCTATGGTATCTCTTTTACTTTTTAAGATCTTAGGTACTTCTTTGCTGGCCTCCAGGATAAAAGTATAAGGACCAGGAAGGTATTGCTTCAGTGTACGGTATACCGGTGTACCCAATTGTTTGGCGTATTGACTAAGATCACTAAGCCCTGCACATACAAACGAGAGTTGTGCTTTCTGTGGTTCGATGCCTTTAATACGACAAATACGTTCCACTGCTTTTGGCTGAAAAATATCGCAACCTAAACCATAGATGGTATCAGTTGGGTACACGATGATGCCACCGCTCTTGAGGCAGTCAGCCATTTGACTGATGAGTCGCTGTTGCGGATTTTGCGGATGAATGCGAATGAGCATAGGCAAAGCTATTCAATAATACTGCTGGCTTTAACAAGCTTTTGCCCCCTAACTCAAATATTGTATGGTGCAAAATTTACCTTTGCTCAAACTATCAAACCTACTATGCAACTGCAGGCTGTTCCTACATTTGATACTATCGAGCCCGAGCAATTTAGAAAAGAGTATTACCTGCAGCAAAAACCGGTAGTAACAAAAGGGCTGGCCAAAGAGTGGCCGGCGTATCATAAATGGAACTGGGATTATTTTAAGCATCTTGTAGGTACACAGAAAGTAGGATTGTATAATAATGTGAAAAGCGATGCTTACACACCCGTTAACACGGCAGATGATTACAAAACTTTTGGTGAATATATAGAGATGGTGAGTGCAGGGCCTGCTGCATGGCGCATTTTTCTATTCAACATTTTTGACCATGCACCGCAACTGGTAAATGATTTCAAATGGCCGGAGCACCTGATGAAAGGCTTCGTAAAAAAGTACCCGATGTTGTTTGTTGGCGGACAAACATCTATTACCCACATGCATTTTGACATTGACCTTTCGAATATTCTTCACACACAGTTCTCCGGAAAAAAGCGGGTGTTACTGTTTCCTTTTGAAGAGCAACATAAGTTGTACCGCAAACCCTGGGAGGTGTTGAGTATGGCTGACTTTTCTAATTACTATGCTGCCGACAGCAAGATTGATTATGACCGGTTTCCGGCCTTAAAACGAGCGAAGGGGTACGAGGTGATCCTGGAGCATGGCGATACTTTGTATATGCCGGCAGGTTACTGGCACCACATGGAGTACCTCGACAGTGGGTTTGCTATGAGCCTGCGTGCGTTGCAGCCCAGCATTTCGGGAAAGTTGCGCGGCGCCTGGAACCTGTTCGGGATGCGGAGCATAGATACGGTAATGAAAAAAACAGCACCCAAGTGGTGGTATGAGAACAAGCAGCGAACCATTTTTGAAAATGCCAAGCGGGAACTGGCGGAGGCGTGAGCTGGCTGAAGAGATTCTTTCGAACGCGCACCTGATTTTGCAGCATCAGGTTTTGGTTAAGGAAGCTTATCTTACTCCGCGACCTTCAAGTGTAGCTGCGCATGGAAGCCATATAAATGCGTAAGGCAGTTAGGAAAGCTGAATGATTCGCTACGCAGCAAATTCCGGTACAGTTGGCAATCAGTGCTGTCCGACACCAGGAGACAAAATGATTGTTGTCTTTATCTGCACTTGCTCATCTCGCACATCTACTTACCACTTTGTTGTCCATTCTTGAATGCTGAGCTTTTGTGTGCTTATCCATTTAACCGAACCTGCCTCACCCTCGTAGCACTTGTCTATCGACCGGGTACCCGCCGCAGGTTTACTTTTAAATTTTCTAGTAGCCTCTTGCCGTCTTAGCGGTAAGTACCATCTTTTGAGGCCAGCATGGGAGAAAGTAGATGGTTAGGATTGTGGATACGTAGTGCAGGGATGCGCGTTAAGTCACGTCATGGGGGCAGGCTTTTTAAAGGCGTCTTTTCGAACCCAGGTAGTTATTCAATGTTCTATATCCATACGCAGAAAGGGTTAGGGATGGGGCTTAATCGACTGACCGAGACAAAATCTACCAGTTGAATCTGCAAGGATGGTAACTGATGCTCTGCCGTCGGCTGCATGGATTTGAATGGAAGCATTTGGTATGACGGCACCGCCTGCTGTGTCTGTTGCAGCACCTTTCAGTGTATTTCTTCCTAGGTGTAGATTGCCAGGGAAATCTGGGGCATGATTATACTGCCCTTCGGTCTTCCGTAGTCAGATCTCCTGTAAATGCTCAAGTTATCAGCTGATCTGCCGTTAATGGAAAAGGTTGACAAGTGAATGTCTGTTAGGTAGCGCAACTGGTCATAGGTTCGCATGCAGCGCGTAAGGGGAGGCTAGTTTCACGGGATCGAGATGATAGTGAAGCGTAGCTTTCCGGCTTTTTGCCATGCTGGTTGAAAGGATTGTTGTTGTCCGCGTTGAGATATTTAGCTTATCGCATGGGTTGAGGTAAAAAATAGAAGGCGATGACTACCGCAGCGCCCGTATGGCAACGCTACTTGTGTCTGACACCTTTAATGTGTCAGACACTGATTTCAGGGATTGTATGGTTTTAGTATCCATGTAGCAGCGCACATGTCTCAGCATATACCTTCGCATCCTGTAGTGCACGAGTTGATGTTACGCCTGTAGACTTCTCCCTGTCCTATCGTCCAAGGCTACAGTGTCTGACACTTTAAAGGTATCAGACACTGATCTCCGGACGTGTTAACCGAGTGTCTGGGTAAGCAGCGAAAACGCCTCAGCATACACCTTCGCATGCTGTAATGCACGAGTTGATGCTACGCCTGTACATCTCTCCCCTGCCCATCTGCGCAGGCTACAGTGTCTGACACTTTAAAAGAATCAGACACATGTTTATAGGATTGTTTTTACTTCCGCCTCCGACAACAACTCATAAGCTCCGGCATACACCCTTTCATCCCTCAAATGCAATAGTTCATATGCCAGCTTTTTCTCACATAAAGTACCATTTCGCCGCTGCACATAATCAGGAAACGAGCTGAATTCATAAAACTCGAGGCTGGGAACAAAGCCCGCCCTCAGCGGCAGCTGGTGTATGAACCGCAACGTCCTCACCGCATCCTCAGCCCCCTCAATCCATATAGCCCGCGTTTTCTGCTGAAATAAATTGCCCGTCGTTTGCCGCTGTTTATTGAGCCCCTTGGTGTATGAACTCAACAACAACCGAATGCCTTCCGTCAAATGCTGGGTAGGAATCACATTTTTCGGTACCGGCACGCAAGACAGGTCCGTAGCCCGTACCAAAAAATTAAAATGACCCGGTAACAAACACCAGGCAAGAATATCGCAGCGGGGCTTTAAATACCGCTCCGCTTTACTTAGAAAATAAAGGTAATGCTCCCGGTTATTGTAAAGGTGCCGGCCGTTGTTGCCGCGGTTGTAAATATGGTAGAAGTTGCCTGGATTAAAATGCATGGGTAAAAGCTAAACAGGTGCGGATTACCCACCCTGCGATAAGCCTCGTAAATCCGGCTTTTATAACTATGGCTGAATCAGGAGGAGTGATGCTACTGCCGGCATCGCGAATGCAATGCACCGCGCAAAATGCACGACTCAGGGTAATCCTGCACGGAGACGGCAGCTTGCCGAACGAATTGACCTAGCCAGGCTTGATTACCCCAAGGCGCAGCGCTTACACAATATCCCAAACCTCGTTGCCGCGCAACAGCTTGTCCAGGTCAGCACCCTTTTTAGCCTTTGCCTCATCCAGCTGCACCTGCATCATGTCTTCGTAAGTTGGACGTATAGCCTGGTAAAACACACCAAACGGCCTGGGAAGATGATTCACTTCACGTGGGTTATCGAACATCCGGGTAAGTATCTGTGCCTTGTATATGTCACTTTCATCATGTGTCCATAAGTCGTCTGCGCTGAATCCCTCCTGCAGGCTCACAACTTTTGGCACAAAGCCATCCAGCCGCACACCCTTGTCGCGGTTGGCTCCAAATAGCAGCGGTTGCCCGTTTTCCAAAAACAGGGCTTCATCGGCCTTGCTGCTTTTCTCAGTAAAAATCTCAAAGGCGCCGTCATTGAAAATATTGCAGTTCTGGTAGATCTCCAGGAAAGAGGTGCCATGGTGGGCCTGTGAACGCAACAGCATCGCCTGCAGGTGTTTAACATCGCGGTCCATACTGCGGGCAACAAAAGTAGCATCGGCTCCCAGCACCAGGGCTGAGGGATTAAAAGGGTGGTCTATGCTGCCGTAGGGAGTCGACTTAGTGATCTTGTTTTCTTCTGAAGTGGGTGAGTATTGTCCTTTGGTTAGACCGTAGATCTGGTTGTTGAACAAGAGTACATTCACATCAAAGTTGCGGCGCATCAACTGGAGGGTATGATTCAGCCCGATGCTCAGTCCGTCGCCATCACCGGTGACAATCCAAACGCTCAGATCCGGCCGCGCTGCCTTCAAGCCACTGGCAATGGCAGTTGCCCTGCCATGGATGGAGTGCATCCCATACACATTCATGTAATAAGGAAACCGCGACGAGCAGCCAATGCCCGATATAATAGCAATGTTCTCCCTCGGTATACCTAAAGTAGGCATCACTTTTTGCACCTGCGCTAATATTGAATAGTCGCCGCAGCCGGGGCACCAGCGTACTTCCTGGTCTGTTGCAAAGTCTTTGGCGGTAAGAAGCGGGATCGTAGCTGTTGCTGTTTCCATTGTCGTGTATTAATTAAAAGCAAACCGTAAAACCAGAAATAAATTTCTGTTTGAAGTCGAGGTTCTGACGAGTAACACAATTTTTTTGTCGTCAGATTCGCTGCGCTCACTCGAGCGAGGCATTCAGAGACCAACTGTTTTGTAAAAGGTTGATCTGAGTTGATTGCGCTTGCGAATTTATTCCCCTTGCCCAACCGCCTGTTTTTTAGCCTCGGCAGGTTTGCGGCTGAGCTCCTCCCAGTATTCGGCAGCCCGTCTCGTATGGGGTATCACAATAGTACCGCCCACAATGTTAGCCACCGCAAATACCTCATACAACTCTTCCGTTGTAATGCCTAATTCGTGGGCTTTGCCTACATGGTATTTGATGCAGTCGTCGCAGCGCAGAACCATGCTGGCCACAAGCCCAAGCATCTCTTTGGTGCGTTTGTCCAATGCTCCATCCTCATAGGTATTGGTGTCGAGGTTCCACAAACGTTTGATGACAAGGTTATTTTTGCCCAGTATCACACCATTCATCTTCTCCCGGTAGTCATTAAATTCCGTTTCCAGATCACCCATGGTTCTATTTTTGTGTGGGCAAAGGTACAAAAACGGCAGGCGCGGCGGGAAGTTGTTGCTACCCACAATGCGCAAACTTTGCCTAAATTGAGAGCCAAATCACTTTATGACAAAAAATACTTTTCTCGTAGCCCTCTTACTTGTCGGCTTCGTGTCCATGTCTTTCGTCATGACCGGCGAAGAGCCCAGGTATAAAAACCTGAAAGTGCTGCCCAAGAATATCGGAAAACAGCAAATGGACAGCATCATGAAAAGCTTCACAGTTGCTCTAGGGGTCCGCTGTAATTTTTGTCATGTAAGATTAAACGACGAACAAAAAAACTGGGATTTTGCTTCCGATAGTAACAAGCATAAAAACATTGCCCGCGAAATGTTCCGCATGACCCGCGATATCAACAAGCGTTATTTCGATGTGGCCAACAGCAAAGAACTGACGGCTAAGGTTGAAGTAACCTGCTATACCTGTCATGGGGGTAAGGCCCACCCGGCCAAGTTTGCGCCCGCACCAACCGCTCCTGCAGACTCAACGGGTAAACAAAAATAAGCTATGGAACAAGGTTACGATTTCGGCATGATAGGTCTTGGCGTCATGGGTAGCAATCTTTTACTCAACCTGGCCGATCACGGTTATAAAAGTATAGGGTTCGACCTGAAGCCTGAACGGGCCCAGGCACTTGAAGCGGCAGCCAAGGAAGGCACGATAGTAAAAGGCGTGGGACAGCTCGCGGAAATGGTGTTAGCCCTCCAAAAGCCCAGAAAGATAATGATGCTGGTTCCTGCCGGCAAACCTGTTGATGACGTGATCTCCAGCCTGCTTCCTTACCTGGAAGAAGGCGATATCCTGATCGATGGCGGGAACTCCTATTTTAAAGACACGCTGCACCGCGTAGAATACCTCCACGACAAAGGCATTCATTTTTTTGGTATGGGTGTTTCCGGTGGTGAAATGGGCGCCCGGATAGGACCAAGTATGATGCCTGGCGGCGACAAGGAAGCTTACCAGTACCTCAAACCCCTGCTTGAGGCCATTGCTGCCCAAGCAGACGATGGTCAGCCTTGTGTAGCCTACATGGGCGCTGGCGCGGCAGGGCATTACGTTAAAATGGTACATAATGGCATTGAGTATGCGCTGATGCAAATGATATCGGAAGTGTACGACCTGCTCCGTCGGGGCGCTGGCTTTTCCAATAACGACCTCAGAGCCGTCTTCCTGCAGTGGAACGAGGGGCAGCTTAAGTCTTTCCTAATTAAAATAACAGCTGAAATTTTTCATATCGGTGATACCGATACACCTGGAAATGAAGACTTCCTGGTAGATAACATTCTCGACCAGGCAGGTTCAAAAGGTACCGGCAAGTGGACTTCCCAGGAAGCCATGAACCTCCCGGTTGCGATACCAAGTATTGATGCTGCAGTTTCTGCAAGAACGCTGTCTGTTTATAAAAAACAAAGAGTTGCGGCCGCTGCCCTCTACAAGCCACGAATCAAAAGAATTACCCTTAATAAAGATGAATTAGTTGCAGAAACCGAAAAAGCTTTGATCTTTTGCTTCGTTATGGCTTATGCCCAGGGTTTGAGCCAGTTGTCGAAAGCCTCCGCTGAACTCAGCATGAATATACCGGTAGCCGATGTGATAAAGGTGTGGCGACAGGGCTGTATTATCCGTTCTGCAATGTTGGGCAATTTTTATACGGCCTACCAAAAAGCAGGAACACTTGAAAATTTATTACTGGATGCAGACATTGCCGATCTGGTGAAACAAACGCACCTGAGCGCGAAAAATATAGCTGTACAGGCCATCGAAGCCGGTGTTGCCCTACCAAGTATGATGAGTGCTCTGGCATATTTTGAAGGATTCTGCAGCGACCGGATGCCCACTAATCTCATCCAGGCCCAGCGCGATTATTTTGGTGCCCACACCTATCAAAGAACCGACAAAGAAGGCGTGTTCCATACCGAATGGAGCGCAGCAGAATAACCATCCTTTCCTGCAACCGGTCACGTGCATACAGGCAAACTAAAAGCGAATGATTAAAACCAACAGGCTTCCTACCATCATCTATATCTTCGGAGGGAGTGGCGACCTTACACAACGAAAGTTGATACCTGCCCTGTTCAATCTATACATTGATGACTACCTGCCAGATCAATTTGAAGTGATTGGAGTGGGGCGACATGAACTGACAGCTGCGGGCTATAGAGCACAACTGAAAAAGGGTGCAGTCGCTCATTCACGCCGGGCTCCGAACGAAAAAACTGGCTGGACAAAATTCATTCAGCACGTTAGCTATGCCCACTGTGATCTTACTGCCCAGAAGAGTTACACGGCAATAAAAACCCAAATAAAAAAAATTCAAGAAGACTGGAAGCAGGAAGCACAGGTAATTTTTTACATGTCAGTAGCACCGCAACTGGCGCCCCTGATCGCGGAGAAGCTACATGAGGCAGGGCTCTGCTCCGATAGCAAAAGAAGCCGGATGGTGTTTGAAAAGCCATTCGGACACGACCTCAAAAGCGCCACAGAATTGAATCACCTTCTTTGCCGGATGTTCAAAGAGGAGCAGATCTACCGCATAGATCATTACCTGGGCAAGGAAACGGTACAGAATATACTGGCACTAAGATTCGCCAATATTTTGTTTGAGCCCATCTGGAACAAACACTTCATAGATCACGTGCAGATAACGGCTGCAGAAAGCATCGGTGTAGGAAGCAGGGGAGGTTATTATGAGGGCTCAGGAGCCCTTCGCGACATGGTACAGAACCATATCCTGCAACTGCTTTGCATGATTGCTATGGAACCGCCCATCTCCTTCGATGCAGATGAAATAAGAAATAAAAAAGTAGACGTGCTCAACGGCATCCGCCGTATCAGGAAAGAAGAAGTGCACCAGTTTGCAGTACGTGGACAGTATGCAAACGGCTGGGTAAAAGCTTCAGAAGTGGTTGGCTACCGGCAGGAGCAAGGTGTATTGCCGTCATCTTCTGTAGAAACATTCGCCGCCGTAAAATTCTACGTAGATAACTGGCGCTGGAAAGATGTTCCTTTCTATGTACGTACGGGCAAATACCTCCCGCAGAAAGAAACCCTCATCACGGTTCATTTTAAACCGGCTCCCGACTTTTCTTTCCCGGTAGAATCTGAAGAAACCTGGCGGTCTAACAAGATCACTATCTCTATTCAGCCGGAGATGGATATCAGGCTACGGTTTCAATCAAAGATCCCCGGCCCGCACATGCACCTCCAGCCCGTTGATATGACATTCAGCTATGCTTCAGAAAAAGAACAACCGGAGGCGTACGAAACACTGTTGGAAGATGTAATTGAAGGCAACCCCACTTTGTTTATGCGTGGCGACCAGGTTGAAGCCGCCTGGCAAATCATCACCCCAATTCTGGAGGTCTGGCAGGAAAAACCGGCTGTTGATTTTCCCAATTATACACCCGGCACCTGGGGACCGGAAGATGCTGAAGCCCTCATTGCCAAAGACGGACACCACTGGATTTCATTACCTGCCAACTCGGGTCTTCCAAAAAGCTGAGCGGGAATTCGAAGCAGGCCCTCGTGCAAGGCGACCCAGCAGGCTAATTCAATAAGCCGCCGGGTTAACTCATCCGGTGGAACTACCTGCACTCAACTGTTTGACACGGAAAGCATCCCGGTTCAGGCACGTTTTTTATATTAGTAACAGCACAAACTCAAAAATATGCGTTGGCAAGGCGGCAGACAAAGTAGTAATGTAGACGACAGGCGCGGGGTATCAGGCGGACAGGTAGCTGTCGGCGGTGGTATACTCGGTGTTATAGCCCTCGTACTTAATTTCCTGATTGGGGGCGAAGTAGATCCCTCGCAACTTCCGCAACTCCCCGGGGCAGGCGGCGGACAAACAAGCCAGCCATTGTCACCACAGGAAGCTGCTGCCGATGGTGAACGCGGTGAATTTGTAAAGACTGTATTGGCTCACACCGAAGACGTCTGGAACGATGTTTTCCAAAAATCCGGTCAGGATTATCCCGATCCAACGCTTGTACTTTTTAGGGATGCCGTTCAGTCTGGTTGCGGTAACGCCACAGCAGCATCAGGACCGTTTTACTGCCCTGCCGATCAAAAACTATATATAGACCTCGCTTTCTATGGTGATCTCCAAAGCCGTTTCGGCGCGCCGGGCGACTTCGCCATGGCTTATGTTGTGGCTCATGAAGTAGGACATCATATACAAACTTTGATGGGTACATCCGAAAAGATGGCCCGCCTGCGTGGTCGGGTGAGTGAGGAAGAGTACAATGCCAACTCGGTTAAAATGGAGTTACAGGCCGACTTTCTTGCCGGCGTTTGGGCCCATCATATGAAGGGAAAGACAATCAATGGTCAGCCGGTTCTTGAGCAGGGTGATTTTGAAGAAGCCCTGAATGCAGCCAATGCAATCGGCGACGATCGCTTAACCAAGGGTCGGGTATCGCCGGAATCATTCACACACGGAACATCAGCACTGAGAATGCATTGGTTTCGTAACGGATACACTACCGGCGACATCAACCAGGGAGATACCTTCAGCAATGTAGAGGTGCAGTAACTGGCACCGGTCATACCTTATTCATCTTTGGTTTTCTCAGCTATGAAATATTAGCGCGCTATATTACCTTGTAAGCCATTTATACTTTGGAAATGGTACCTATTCGTATATGCTTCTTTTTTTTCATCTTTTTTCTGGCCAGCATATCTGACATCAATGCGCAGGATAAAACAGTAGTGCTGCTGAAAGACGAAGCGGGCGTGGCAATAAAAAAAGAGAAAGACACCGTGCAGTCTGTTTGGAAAAAGGGAGGTCTGTATAGTTTAAACCTCTCCCAGGGGTCTCTGAGCAACTGGGCTGCCGGCGGAGATGAGTTTTCGCTTTCAGTTAATTCGGTATTCAGCTTATTTGCCTTTTACAAGAAGGCGCAGCACAGCTGGGATAATACCCTGGATTTCAATTTCGGATATGTGCGCACCACAAGCCTGGGAAGTCGCAAGAATGATGACCGTATTGATGTATTGTCGAAGTATGGGTATGCAATTGGACCTAAGTGGAACCTGGCGACGCTGGTGAATTTTCGGTCGCAGATGCTGAAAGGCTATTCCTATAAGGGGGAAGCAAGAACGCTTTCTTCTGCTTTTCTGTCCCCAGCATACCTGCTTACCAGTGTGGGTTTTGATTACAAGCCCAACGACCGGCTATCGTTGTTCATGTCTCCGCTGACTGCCCGTTGGGTCATTGTAAAAAACGACAGTCTTTCTGCCAAGGGTCTGTATGGAGTGTCTCCGGGTGAGCATAGCAAATTGGAAGTAGGTGCGTTTCTGACGGCAAACTATATGCGGTCTTTTAATAAAACCCTCGGATACAAAGGCAGGCTCGACCTTTTTTCTAACTACAGGCACAACCCGCAGAATGTAGACCTTTTCATGACCAATATTTTCTCTGTAAGTCTGTCAAGAGCCCTGTCGGCAAGCTGGAACCTCGATTTCATTTATGATGATGACGCCAAGTTGTTTGGTAAAGAGAACAACTCCCCTGGTTTGCAGGTGAAGTCGCTGGTAGGAGCGGGATTGCTGCTGAAGTTTTAAAAGAAGTAGGAGACCGGAACAAAACTGCCGGCCTACCCAGCCTGATTGCACAATGCTCCAATCGGCACTGCAGTTGAACGGAGCGTCGCCACTGCTGCTGCCCAATGATACCTTGCTGGCTCAAAAAAATCTGAAGAGCGCCCGGAAAGTCGGTAATCTGCCTTACCTTCGCCGTCCTTTCACAAAAAACCAGCGGGTGTGGTGACCTGTGGTAGCAGTAACAAACCTGGCTCTTCACAGGTTATTAGGAACGTGAAAAAACTTATTAAATCATGAAACGTACATTCCAGCCGCATACTAAACGACGTAAAACCGTTCACGGTTTTCGCAAGCGCATGCAATCAGCCAATGGCAGAAAAGTATTAGCCAGTCGCCGCGCTAAGGGGCGCCACAAGCTGACCGTATCGAGCGAAGGCACTTTAAAATAATATCGGGTCTTTATCCGTAGCAAGCTAAGCTCCTCTTTCTGTGATTGTCGTAACCCGATGGCGCAGGATGAGGAGCTTTTTCCATGTGCTGGCAAAAAAGTAAATGGTGAAGCAGTTTACATTGCATAAGGCAGAGCGGGTAAAAAGCCGCAAAGTGATTGAGCAATTGTTTGCTGCGGGAAGGTCGTTTTCTCTTGCCGGACTGAGGGTGTATTACCTTTTGGCCCCAGTGCCTGCAACTTTGCCGGGCATTGCTAACACACATTTAAGCGATCCTTTGCAGGCAGGCATGGGTGTTAGTAAGCGACATTTTAAAAAAGCGGTGCACCGCAATCGTATCAAACGACTGCTGCGGGAAGCCTACCGCCTGCAAAAACTACCACTGCAGGAAGCCCTGGCAAACAATCCGGCCGAGTTGCGTGTTTTTTTTATTTTTACCGGGAAGGAGCTGCCGCTTTTCGAATTTGTGCAACAGCAGATTGCCGCAGCCCTGAAGCGGCTTCATAAAGAAGTATTGAAACCACAGTGAAACAACTCCTACACCTGGCAGCCCTACCTTTTATTCTTCTTATACAGTTTTACCGTAAGGCTATCTCTCCTTTATTTCCACCCACCTGCCGATTTACACCCACCTGTTCGCAGTATGGTTTAGAGGCTTTTAAAAAGTATGGTTTGATTAAAGGATTCTGGTTGACAACGAGGCGTGTGCTTCGCTGCCATCCCTGGGGCGGGAGCGGACATGACCCCCTTCCCTGAGACGGGGAAGTGTTGATTCCATCACAACGTTTGAGTTCTACTTTACCAAAAACCTGTTGCAACT
>JBGTIL010000047.1:0-13211 GCA_041745695.1 Chitinophagaceae bacterium
ATCCCAAAAATATTCTCAGCTGTCAATCCAACAACACAAACACCAGCCAAGAATAATTTGTTGTTCATGCTTTTTGTAAGCCTGTTTGCAGCATTTGTTCCCGCACGTGTGGTAGGTGAAATGACCAGCATCGGAACACTTTTCGCCTTCATTCTCGTTTGTATAGGTATCTGGGTACTGCGCCGGAAAATGCCGGAACTGCCCCGCTCTTTTAAAACGCCACTGGTACCACTGGTTCCAATTCTCGGTATTATCACTTGCTTATTCATGATGGTGTTTCTCCCTATGGACACCTGGATTCGCCTCTTGGTGTGGATGCTGATAGGTATGGATATTTACCTCGCCTACGGTGCCAAGCACAGTCATTTGGGTAACGGAACAACCGCCAGACGAGGCATGCGGGTAGCACGTTACACCGGAATCGGACTGGCGCTGTTGCTGATCATTGCAGGTGTGCTGCACCAGTACATCGAAGGCTTTGATACGGACAGAACCCTGTTTTACCTGGCTATTGTTTTTGCGGTTGTTCATTTGGGTGTGTTTGGCGCAAGACTGGGAAGACCAGAACCCCTCAACGATGGAGAACCGAAAAATCCGCTCGAGAACAGAATGTAAATAAAAAACTTTCTTATAAAAGCCGCTGTAATAGCGGCTTTTTTGTACCTCTAAACTGTATTTTTGCGGCGCAGGTGAACCTCATCTTGAGGTATGGAACGCCTGCCCCGGAATGCCGTTTAGATTGTCTTGAATCCGGAAACACTTTTCTAAAAAGGTTAAAGGCATCGGCGCCGTAGCTGAACTAGTAACACTCGTAAACTTACACTTGAATGGGTCGCATATTTGAAGTCAGGAAATCAACCATGTTTGCGCGCTGGGACCGCATGGCAAAGCAATTTACCCGCATCGGCAAGGAGATTGCCATTGCAGTAAAAACCGGTGGTCCCGACCCTGGCATCAATCCCGCGCTCCGCCGCTGCATGCAGAACGCGAAGAACGTAAATATGCCGAAAGACCGCATAGAAGCGGCCATCAAGCGGGCGCAGGGGAAGGACATGGAGAACTATGAAGAAATTCTCTATGAAGGATATGCCCCGCATGGTGTAGCCGTAATTGTAGAAACAGCCACAGACAACCATGTAAGAACGGTTGCCAATGTAAAATCAATCTTTAATAAAGGTGACGGTACTTTGGGCAACAGTGGCAGCGTAAGTTTTCAGTTTAAAAAAATGGGATCGTTCAAACTCAAGGGAGAAGGTATTAACATAGAAGACCTTGAGCTCGACCTCATCGATGCCGGACTGGAAGACATGGGCGACAGCATTGATGAGAAAGGAGAAGAGGTAATCGTGCTTCGTTGTGGTTTCACCGATTTCGGACACATGCAAAAAGCACTCGAAGACAACGGCATTATCCCGCTGAGCGCGGAACTCGAATGGATACCCACCACCACCGTCGAACTAACGGAAGAGCAAGCACAGGATGTGCTGAAATTGGTTGACAAACTGGAGCAGGATGAAGATGTACAGAAGGTATTCCATAACCTCGTGTAGCACTGCAGTGACCACTGCCATCTAAACACATTGAGATAGTGTGAACTATTGATGGGGTGACACAGTGCTTGCTGTGATACACTCCAGCACTAACTTTATCAAACATGGAACAACATCCGGTAGTACTTTTTGATGGAGTTTGCAACTTTTGCAATGGAATAATTAATTTTTTAATCCAGCAGGACAAAGAAAAAACTTTTCGCTTTGCCCCACTGCAGTCTGCTGCTGGCCAGGCTTTGCTCACTACTCACAACTTGCCGCTTACTGATTTTGGCTCCTTTGTTTTTATAGAAAACAACACCGCTTACACCAATTCAACAGCTGTGCTCCATCTCGGCCGCCTGCTGCCCTGGTACTGGCAGTGGTTACAGTTGGGATGGCTGATACCAGAAAAAGACAGAGATGCGCTCTACCAGTTTATAGCCAGCAAACGCTATGAATGGTTTGGAAAAATGGAGAGCTGTGTGGTGCCTACACCCGACATGCGCAGCCGGTTTCTATAGCGTTCCGCTGAAGCTTCTTCTTAAACATAAATGACGCCCTTCGAGAACAGGACGCAACTGCCGCTCATTAACACCCTGTCGCCCCTCAACTCACAATTCAGTATGCCGCCACGGGGAGATAGCTGGTGGCAGACTAACCGGCTCTTACCCAGCTCGCGGCTCCAGTAGGGAACTATATTGCAGTGCGCTGAGCCAGTAACCGGGTCTTCCGGCACCCCTGCACCCGGATAGAAACAACGGGAAACGACATCAGCCGAATCTCCTTTTGCTGTTACGATGACACCGATGGCGGGAAGCCCTTTCATAATTGAGTAGTCGGGTGCACAAGCCCGCACCGCTTCCTCATTTGGCAACACCACAAAACAATCGCGTGAACGCAGCACGGCTTCAGCGCTTGTCAATCCCAGGCTTTCCAATAAACCTTTCGGTACATCGCAAGCCTCGGGCATGCGGCTCGGAAAGTCGAGGGTGTACACATCAGCCTCTGTAGCCACTTTCAGAAGGCCTGCTTCCTGAGTAGAAAAAGAAACCTGACTGGCTTCAGAACGTATAAATTTTTTGATGACGTGAGCCGATGCTAATGTAGCATGCCCACAAAGGTCTATTTCGTATTCAGGAGTAAACCAGCGGATGGCGTAGTGCTCACCCTCGTCAACAAAGAACGCAGTTTCGCTCAGGTTGTTTTCCATTGCGATCTTTTGCATAAGTTCCGCATCGAGCCACTTCCTCAGGGGGATAACAGCGGCAGGGTTACCAGCAAAAAGCCGGTCTGCAAAAGCATCTACCTGGTACATTTCCAACTCCATATTTCCAGATTATTCTGCTATACCTATCCGCTCAGAAGTGCGGTTAAGCATGGCAGTTATTGCAATAAGGTGATGAGTGGAAAAGCTATGCAAACTATTCTGCCATCATGTTCCTGATCACCATTTCTATTTCTTCTGCATTGGGTTTACTGAAATAATCACCATCACTGCCATATGGTGTACGGTGAGCTTTAGCGGTTATCGTCCTTGGTGCTGCGTCCAGCCAACGGTAGGCTCCCTGCTCCTCCATTACCTTGTTGTACAGGTAGGCAGCGGCACCACCAGGTACATCTTCATCTATAAATACAACCCGGCTGGTTTTTTTGATAGAAGCCAGCACTTTATGCTGCAGGTCAAAAGGAAGCAGGGTTTGTACATCAATTACCTCGCAGCTGATATCACTTCGCTCCAGCGCAACAACAGCGTCCAGCACGATCCTTAGTGTAGACCCATAGGTTACGATACTGATATCAGTACCTTCTTTTATCACCTCCGGCACGCCCAGCGGTACAGTATAGTTTGTGAGATTAAACGGCAATTTCTCTTTTAACCGGTAGCCGTTCAAACATTCCACAACAATCCCAGGGTCGTTGCCCCGCAGAAGGGTATTGTACATCCCGGCAGCCTGCACCATGTTACGCGGCACGCAAACGTGCATACCACGCAGCGCATTTACCATCATGCCCATGGGTGAACCGCTGTGCCAGATGCCTTCCAGCCGGTGTCCGCGGGTGCGTACAATGAGTGGGCAACTCTGTTGGCCCTTGGTACGGTAATGTAAAGTGGAAGCATCATCCGAAAGAGGCTGCAGACCATAAAGTAAATAGTCGAGGTATTGAATTTCAGCAATCGGTCGCAAACCACGCATAGCTAAACCGATCCCCTGCCCCATAATGGTTAGTTCCCGAATGCCGGTATCAAAGATGCGCTCGGCTCCGTACTTTTCCTGCAAGCCGGAAAAACCCTGGTTTACATCCCCGATATGCCCGAGGTCTTCACCGAAAGCTATTATCTTGGGATTGGCAGCAAAAAGCTTATCAAAATAATGATTTAATACTTCGAAGCCATTCAACATCGGGGCACCATCCGCATAGGTTGCTTTCACTTCCGGCACAAGCAGGGTGCTCTTCGCTCCCTCATTAAACAAATGACTATTATAAAGCAACCTGCTTTCTTCCTTAAGCTGTTCGTAATAGACCTTTAGTTCCCTGCCGCCTCTTTCTTCCGCAGCCACTGAAGACGCAGCATTCAGCAAGCGCATCACATCGCGGCGCAATGGCTCCCGGTTAGCATTCAATTCTTTTACGATGCTATTGAGTTTGTCAGCCGTGTTATTATCCTGTTCGGCTGCTGCTGCTACCAGTGCTGCCGTTTGCACTAACTGTGTTCTGATCGGCGCCAGGTATCGTTCCCAGGATGCAGACTTACTTCTCCGCACATATTCTTTTGTATCCTGGTGAATATCGTCCAGCTCCTGCTGTGTAGCAAGTGAATTGGCCACCACCCACTCCTGCATTTTTACCATGCCATCCCATTGCTTTTCCCACTGAAGCCTTTCCTGCGCCTTATAACGTTCATGGCTACCCGAAGTGGAGTGTCCCTGGGGCTGTGTTATTTCTTCGATGTGAAAGAGCGTTGGGGTATGGGTTTCCCTGGCAAGCCTGATGCCCTCCTCAAAGGTCTCACAAAGAGAGGCATAGTCCCAGCCCTTAACCTTGTAGATCCGGAAACCATTCGTACCTTCTTCTTGTTCAAAACCTTTCATGGCTTCCGAAATGGAAGCCTTTGTTGTTTGGTATTTTTTAGGTACAGAAATGCCATAGCCGTCGTCCCATACAAAGATCACCAGCGGTACCTGCAGTACACCCGCTGCGTTGATGGTTTCCCAAAAATGTCCTTCCGATGTGGAGGCATCACCAATCGTACAGAAGCAGACTTCATTTCCCTTGTTAGAAAGATTAGTAAACTGTTGCAGCTCTTTGATACCCCTGAAACATTTGGAGGCAAATGCCAAACCGAGTCCGCGTGTCATTTGTCCGGCCGTTGGCGCTATATCAGAAGAAATATTCTTGCTGTTCATGAGATCGCACCATTCGCCGTCCTCCGATACCCATTTGGTAGCAAAGTGTGCATTCATCTGCCGTCCTGCACTGAATGGATCGTGCTCGATGTCCGGATCTGCATAAAGCTGGGCAAAGAACTGTTCTACTGTTGCCAGTCCGCTGGCGAACATAAAGGTCTGATCGCGATAATAGCCGGAGCGAAAATCCCCGTTCTGGAAAAATTTAGCCATGGCTACCTGGGCAACCTCCTTGCCGTCGCCAAAAATGCCAAACTTGGCTTTTCCTGTAAGTACCTCCTTACGCCCTGTGAGGCTTACCTCGCGGCTCAGGCATACCCACCTGTAATCTGCCAGCACTTCGTCTCTGAACTTCTCGAAGGACAAGCCTTCCGCTGAAACTTCGACTTGCGCCAGAGCATTTTCCATGAGGCAAAAATAGGTGGAAAGCCCTCACCGTTAAAAAAAGCAAAATTCTCCCCTGCACTTCGCTTTGCCGTGGGATTGAACTATTTTTGAACGACAAAATGCTATCCATCAAACCATACCTCTTAGTTCTGTTTTTTTGTTCTGGTATCACCTCGGTATTCGCTCAGGACTCCCTGAAGAAGGCGGAAAAAGATCCACATGCCGGTCATCAGCATGCATCTGGTCATACAGCGCCGGCGGTGGCAGCTGATGTTATAGGACTGAAAGAGTCAAGTTTTGATTTCGGACAAATTCCGCAAGGCAAACCTGTCTATCACTCCTTTGAATTGGTGAATACCGGGACTGCTCCTTTACAGATAGATAACGTTCAAACTACCTGCGGGTGTACCACACCGGAATGGAGCAAAAGTCCTGTTGCTGCAGGCAAATCAACATCCGTAAAGGTGGGTTTTAATGCAGCTGCGGAAGGACCTTTTGAAAAGACAATCACAGTGCAGTACAATGGTACAGGCACAAAACAAATTAAAATAAAAGGGATTGTTTGGAAAGCACCGATTAGTGCAGCCCCTGCAAATCCGTCCATACAATTTTTAAAACAACAAATACAGTAACATGAAAAAACTATTTTTATTCGCTGCGCTGATTGGTGCGTTGACTTCCGGGGCACAAGACAAGAAAGCTGAAGAGGTGATGAAGGTTAGCAGCGAGAGCCATAATTTTGGAAAGATCAAGCAGGGCGTGCCCGTAACTACTGAATTCGTGATCAGTAATATTTCGGATCAGCCACTCATTATCGAAACGGTTACTGCAGGCTGTGGATGTACCACTCCGGAATGGGGCAAAGAGCCAGTGATGGCAGGCGGTACTTCGAAAATAAAAGTTGGTTTTAATGCACAGGCTCCGGGTGCTTTCACTAAAGAGGTATATGTAAAAATTGCCGGTGTAACCCAGCCCAAGATCATGAAGATAACGGGCGAAGTAGTTGACGCAGCAAATTATGCGGTTTCAGCCAAAACCAATAAAACTGTTGTAACTCCGAAAGTACAGGCTTCAAGCAAAGTGAAGGTGAAAACGACTTCCAAGAAAACAAAAATCAAGTCAGAGAAAGTATAACTTCTGACGGTCATTGAATACGAGTCCCCTGCAAGCAGGGGACTTTTTTTATGCAGGCTATCCCTTGCACCACCCGGCTCACGGCCTTATTATCCTACATCCGCTTACGAATCAGCGCTTTGTTTAGCCACACGGCATCCGCACATGTAGCGCATAATCTGCAGGGTGTTTTAATAATTTAATACTTTTGTTGCATGCTTGAAGTATCGCTCAGGGGGCAGCAAATGCCCCCTTCTCCCATCCGGAAATTAGTGCCCTACGCAGAAGCGGCAAAGCGCCGCGGCATCCATGTCTATCACCTGAATATTGGTCAGCCCGATGTGGAAACACCACCAGAACTGCTTAATGCGGTAAAGAATGCTCACATACCTGTGTTGGAATACAGCCACAGTGCCGGCAACGAAAGCTACCGACGCAAACTCACCGGCTACTATAAAAAAGTTGGTATCGAGGTAACACATAACGACATCCTGGTAACCACCGGGGGTTCAGAAGCTATAATGTTTGCATTTCTTACCTGCATGAGTGCTGGGGATGAAGTAATCATCCCCGAACCGTACTACGCTAACTACAATGGTTTCGCGGTTCAGTCGGGTGTGACGGTAGTTCCGGTAACAGCACACATTGAAGATGGGTTCGCGCTCCCGCCGGTTTCTGAATTTGAAAAGTTGATCACCGCGAAAACAAAAGCCATCTTAATCTGTAATCCAAACAATCCGACTGGCTATTTATACAGCCGTGCCGAGATGGAAGCTTTAAAAACCATCTGCCTGCAATACAATCTTTTCCTGTTTTCGGATGAAGCTTACCGTGAGTTCAGCTACGACGAGGCAAATGTGAGTGCAATGCATCTTGAAGGTATGGATCAGCATACAGTGCTTATGGATACTATCAGTAAGCGATACAGCGCCTGTGGGGCCCGGCTGGGTGCGCTTGTAACCAAAAACAAGGAGGTATACAGCGCTGCAATGAAGTTTGCGCAGGCGCGGTTGAGTCCGCCCGGTCTGGCACAGATCATGGGCGAAGCAGCCGTTGATTTGCCCGATAGTTATTTCGATGAGCCGAGGGCAGAGTATCAGCAGCGGCGAGACCTTCTTGTAAAAAGATTGAACAGCATGGACGGTGTATTCTGCCCACGACCAGGTGGCGCTTTTTATGCTATTGCGCGGCTTCCTGTTGCCAATGCAGATCATTTTTGCCAATGGCTGCTCGAGTCATTTTCGCTAAATCAGTCCACAGTTATGTTGGCACCCGCGAGTGGATTTTATGGAACGAAAGGATTGGGACTTTCGGAAGTGAGGCTGGCCTACGTGCTCAACCAGTCAGACCTGAATAAGGCTATGGACTGCCTGGAAGAAGCATTGATTCAGTACCAGGCTCATCAACTCAGCAGAATGAGTACGCCTGAACCTGCGGCTATTTAAGCGGCAATTTTCTGTGTACTTTGTTACTCACTCGAAATGGATGGCCGATTGCCAGACTATGCTGCGGGAAAATTGATCCTCTTTAATACCTGAAAATCAGCAAGTTACCAACCGCTAAATTTTAGAAAACGCCGCTACCCCGCTCGCATCATTTTTATACCTTCTTTAAAAAATAATGTATATGGCACACAATGATCAATATGGCAGCTGGCATGCTGACAATGAATTTCAGCCTCATGAAGGCGGAACAGGGTTGGTGAACGTAGGTAACAACGAGCGTATTGTAAGCGCTGCTTTGGGCGCGTTTATTCTTTCTTCAGGTCTCAGCAGCTTATTCAAGCACCCGCTTGAGGGATTACTGAAAACTGCCCTCGGCGGTGTGTTGTTATACAGGGGTGCCTCAGGAAATTGCCCAATCTATACCAGCATGGGAAAAACCAAGGGTGCTGCACACACTCAGGCTGTAAACATCAGAACCACGCTTATGGTAAATAAGCCGAAGGCTGAGGTGTACGCCTTTTGGCGGAAGCTGGAAAATTTGCCGCTGTTTATGAAGCACCTGGCTTCTGTAACAGAAATCGACAGCAAGCATTCTCACTGGGAAGCAAGCTTGCCTGGTAACATTGCTAAAATAAAATGGAATGCAGAAATTGTCAAGGAAGAGGAAGGCAGTATGATTGGCTGGCAGTCAATTTCCAATTCAATGATTAATAACGCTGGCAAGGTGAATTTCAGTGATGCCCAGGATGGACAGGGAACAGAACTGGACGTCGTGATATCTTACCATCCGCCTGCAGGCGAGATAGGATCGGGTGTGGCTAAACTGCTAAATCCGGTTTTTGAAAAAATGATCCGCCAGGATGTGATGAATTTCAAGGAGTATATCGAAACAAAGAATACTGCAAGAACGCCTGCCAGTTCAGGAAGTGGAATTGCAGCAGGTCAACCGGCAATGAGCACCCCGTCTCAGGGCACCTGGAAGAAAGACGACATGAGTGGTAATAGTGGACAAAGCGCCAATTAAATAAAAACAAATGGTTTTGAGGGGTGTTAAACAGTTGTTTACACCCCTTTTTTGTTGCGTACAGGGCGGTTGCAATTTGATTTTAAAACGAAAAGCCTATTCCTTATTTTTGCACCCCTCTGCCGAGGTAGCTCAGCTGGTTAGAGCATCGGATTCATAACCCGAAGGTCGGCAGTTCAAGTCTGCTCCTCGGTACAAGCGGCTTTTCCTGAAAATTGGGAAGGTCGCTTTTTTATTTGTAGGCAAGTCGCACTATGGCCCTAGCCGGACTTGTACTAACTACATTATTTAGTGATTTTATCGTGTCAGCCGGCTTAAATACATCTAGATTGTGATTGAAGTGAAAAACAATATTAGACTGGGAATGGGGTATATATCGTTCCGGATCTTGCATTAATCTTGCAACTGCCTTCACACAAGGTAAGACGCCGGTTGGTGGATTTTTATGACCAACGATTAGCTCAAGAAAAAAAAAGTTATTCGCGGGGCTCGGGTAAAGAAAGAGCAACAACCTTCTTAACCCTTATTGAGTTTTACGTATTTTATATGTTGCCTGACAAAAAATAGCGCCAGCGAAATTTTAGAGGCACACAGGCACATGTCTAAGGAATTGCAAACAAGATATCCTTTTGCGTCTTACAGATTACTGGTAAATAGGAAACAGATACTTTACGGACTGGAGGATAACATTTGGGTACATGCTGATAAAAGCAACCAAATTGTTATACATAAAATGATTGAAGTTTTTTTCAAAAAGATCGATTTCGCAGGCGATGAACTAGCCCAACGATTTTGGCCCCTTGGAAAAGATCATGACATTGTTGTTGACCCACATCATCAGTTTGGACAGCCTGTTATAAAGGGCACAAACATTAATGCCACTACGCCTTTCTCGATGTATGAAAGCGGCGAACCTATAACAACGATTAGCATCTTGTACGACCTTAGAGAAGGGCAGGTGAATGATGCAATTGCCTTCTGTAAACGCCAAGCTGCATGATTGAAATTTATGTAGACGAAAATCTTTCTGAGTAGGTATTCAGAAATAGTCACTCCCCGAGAGATCGACACTTCTGATAGACGCTCTATCATTGACCACGTTACTTCCGATGGTCGTATACATGTAATGTTTATGTGCCATTTAACTGGCATTAGAATTAGACAAGAATCGCTTCAAATGCCAGAAGGCTCGTCATCAGATTTCCTTTAAAATGACCGGTGTAATACATATTCCCCACCGAATCCGAGGCGTGCCCGAGAACGGTTGTAGGGAACTCCTGATAACCCAGTTGGAAATTTTGTTGGGCCTGTGTTTGTATCAATACGACGCAAAGTGCAAAGCAAAGTAAAGTGCGCATAAAAATACAGTCAGTTGGTTTGTATGCGGAAGATATAAAATAGATAAAATACTTCAAGAATTAAATAACACTACTCCAGATGAGACAGAAGCCTACAGGTGTAAATGGATTCAGTGCGCTATAATTAGACTGGATGATAGTTTGCTTAAAGCAGGTGAACCAGCGATCTGGGAACGGGGCGTCCTTTTCCGGACGCTTAGAATGCCGAAGTTTAAACAGGTAAGCGTGCGGTGCGCGGTCCGGCAGGCTTTCTGAAATTTGTGCGAAAGCAGCTTTTATTTTTCGGCTTTAGCCCAATTACCGATTGGTTGCGTTGAAAGTTTGTTTCGTAATAGCCAATTGGCGTGACACTGTGATAAAGTTAGAACGGTAAACGATGCGTAAAAGGTGCGACAGGAAAATTCGACGCCTAGCACTCCTGTCGATGGCAGCCTTACAATACGTGCATGGTATACCTGGAAAAACATCCTGGCACATTAAGAATGATCGTCAAAAATCAATTGCTATGGTAGAACAAACTTATGCTTACCATCTTAAATGAGACAAATCTAAACAGCCTCCTGAGGAGTTCTTATGCCCGTAAAGTATATTAGATTCACCTTGCTAATGATTTTGCCGAGGGTCTTACGATGTTGTGCCAATGGCAATCAAATTTCATTTTCCTGGCAATTGAGCTATGCAAAAATCTTAAAACGGAGCTTGCCAGACTAAGTGAAGCTGCACCTTATGTGAGATAGATGTTAATGACTGCTACACGTAAGTGTAAGAGAAAGGAACATGCACACAGCGATCAATCGCCAACGCAGCCATTGAATATTCGCGCATTTTCTTCAAACTTTTTTTTATTTTTACGTTGATTCAATAAGTGTGATCAATGGTGTTCGCCCTCAGCGGCTGGGTAGTATGGACCTGAACATAATGACTATGACGCTGTTTAAATTCTCTTCCTGGCGAAGTAAGGGATAGCCCGGAGACATTTTTTGCTCCCTGTGTCTGCGGGTATTGCCCAACTTTCCCTGATCAGTATTACCAGTGTTCTGTTTAACTGTGGCTTAAAGAAACTGTTATTAAAACAGCCTGTCTTTGGTGGAAAATCAATAGGTATTCAAGCTTACAAACAAAAAATAATATCATGAAAGGATTCATCGTCTTGCTGATATTTCTGTTTGCCAGTCTATATATGAGTTGCAACACAGATAAAATGCGCGAAACAAACACAAATGATGCGTTTCAGTTCAAGGGACTAATAACAAAACAAGGCATCACAACTTACATGTATGGCACTCATGTTATTTCTGATGAGCGCACTACTTACGCACTGAAAAGCGACACCATTAACCTGGATGCTTACATCGGCAAAAACGTTACCGTGAAAGGCGCAAAAATGGAGGGATATCCTCTTGACGGTGGACCTGAATTCATTAATGTAAAATCGGTGGAATGATCAGACAATTGCCGTTTTAACCAAAGCACCGCGTTCGCTGGGTCTATATCAGACACATAAATTACATCAGGACCTGGTACACATCGGTTCACTGGTAAAGGATAATCGCCTTTTTTTTGAGCTCTTTAGGTTCTGCTATAGTAGCGAGATAAGCTACCGGCAGCTCCGCAGGCAGGAGTCCCCGTAAATGAGATATTTCGAGGCGAAGGCGGGAAAAAAACACCTCTACAAAAAAGCCGTCGATCTTATAAAGCGAAATCGTGTATTCTTTATCGAGCCGTTTTGCTACCTGGGAACCGACATTCTTTAATACAGACCACTGTTTATCATAGGCTAAGGCCACAAATTCCTTCACAATCACTGTTCACATTTAAATGCGGTAGGTACAAAAAAGGTGCTGCTTCTCCAAATTCCCCATTTTCTGAGGATTATCAGCGGGGGCGAAACCCAAAACAGATCGTTGAACCCTGATTCAACAATGCTGGGGAAGCCGGCTTTGTTATTTGCCAGCCCATAAGCAGCCTGAGGCATACCAGAACTGAGGAACTGTACCTCTCAAGCCAACCGCAAGCTCTTCAGCTGGAAAATCTCTTTTCCCAGCGGAAAACGAAAACCGACATGCCACAGCAGACCGGTTTGCCTCTGGGCCCTTCAGCCCCCTACGCAGGCGTTCCGCTCATTGTTGAAAAGAAACCGGCAGAATCCAAAAAAAAATTTAAACAATGTTTTTCCGTTATTAAAAGAATATTATATTCGTGGAAGAATTTATTTTCTTAACACTCCGCTCTATGATGCTGATTCCTCCTTCTGGAAACCAAAGCGAAAATTTATTACGTCTCCGGTAAATGTGCGATCCTCAGTCTGCTGCTGTGCAGTAGTAAACCTCGCTTCTCATAGTTCACTTCATAGGATTATGTCTTAAAAGACATCTGCGCACCATCCATTATGCTATAAAACCCGCCTGAGTGTTTTGAATTGCCACGATTCTTGGTAAGGTCTGCGAAAGTCCAATACATTAAATGCCTTTATGAGCCTGCCCTGTATTGAGTGACGCCATTCCCATTGTTGAATGAGTGGCAACTGCGAAATCCTTGTCCATTGCTTTCTGATGATCAGAAAGTAACCCCGTTTATTGCACAAGTGATCCAAACTCAACTGTCCTGATCCATATTCTGCGCCTTATGCAATCCTGATTGAAATAACTCGAAGCGTATCGAGCAGGAAACGCATGCGCTTAAAATAAAATTATTTTCATATTTAATTAATATTTTATCTATACAGCAAGAAATCTTCACTTTGCTATTCAAAGATTTTTCTAAACGTCAATTTCCAAACCAAAACTTAACAATCATGGCAACAAAAAAAGATCGTAACGACGCTTCTAATGGTGGAGGCGGCAACCGTGTTTCTTCCTCGGTTGATGAATTATTATTAGCGGCACTTGAGCGAGGCGAAGATGGTGCTCAAACAGGTCGTTTCCTGGTAACCTACAAAGAAGGTG
>JBGTIL010000048.1:0-4884 GCA_041745695.1 Chitinophagaceae bacterium
CCGGAAAGCTTCAATAGCGCCAATAGTTCTGCGGCTGATCTCCATACTTAGATACCAACCCTTGAAAGATGAATGATGCCCATAGCCTTTCCATACTTCTTCAATTACGAATTTGTTGGATTCTATTTCATCATTAATCCGACCCGTATCCCAATACAGCCCGCTGTCGTACAGTCCAAAATAAAAATTCAGTCCATACTTGTCGCAAAGTGAGAGAAATAATTCAACCAGGTCTACCGGGGGGTGGAAACAGCTGTATTTACCCATCAAATATGTAGAAGGGTATGTAAGAAATTTCCGGTAGCCGCAGCGAATTAATACCACGGTATCAATACCTATGGCTATCATATACTGAAAGTCCTGCTCCCATTCTTTTACACCCCAATTCTGATGAGGTATATCATGAGAGATCTCATCTATAAAAGTTCCCGTAATTTGCATATTTGATTCGATTTTTCGCAGGAATAATTCCGGCTGGCACGCCAGCCAAGATCAATTGTGTGTTTCCGTGAGCCGATTTAAAAGTAATAGATCAGCACAGTAGTCGTACAACCTGAACTAAGTTTCAGTCTGCCTGCGATTGAATTTGCAGTTTGACGAATATTAGATCGGGCGTGCAGAAGCGATGGGTCACTGACCGCTCCTAACTTCAAATTGAACCTTGTTATTTCTGCATGTCCTGCTTATCAAAAAAGCTTTTAGGTTGCAGTATTTGCAGCCTGCATCTCGTTGACACCATTTTCTTCTTCCGGTTCTGCTAGCGGCACCAGCCAGGTTACAATAAAGGCAGGCAGTGTTGCGATCAGCACCCAGATAAAAAATTCCTTGTATCCAAGCCAGTCGCTCACGAACCCACTAACCATGCTGGGAATCAGAAATCCCAGGTTCATTAATCCACTGCCAAAAGCATAGTGAGCCATTTTGTATTTACCGGGAGCAATGTTCTGCATTATAAAAAGTATCAGCCCAACAAAACCAAAACCATATCCAAAATATTCAATCGCCACAGCCGATCCAATGATGTAAACATTGTTGGGCAGTGTAACGGCTAAAAATGCATAAGCCAGAAATGGGATGTTGAAAAAACAACAGAGGATAAGCAGCGTTCTTTTTGTGAGCCCTTTGTTGGAGACAAAGTAACCCGCCGCAATCGAACCTAATACAAAAGCAATAGCGCCCGCCGCACCATACAAAACACCAATTTGGGAAGTTGAAAGTCCAAGACCGCCCTCGGCCCTTGCTGCTTTAAAAAATAATGGTGTGATCTTGATGGCCTGCCCCTCAGCAAAGCGGTAGAAAACAATAAAACAAAGGCTGAACCAAATGTTCTTTTTTTGAAAGAAGGTAACAACAACATCTTTCAATGTTGCAATGCTTTCTTTAAATGAATGCACTGTTCCTGATGCACTTTCTGAAGGCAACATTACTCTGTTGTAAATACCAAGTGCAATCATGATGGCACCATACATGAACATTACGATCGTCCAGGCTGCAGGAATGCCCATTCCCTTTTCAAGTTCCCCGGCTGCGTACACCAATACGCCGCCCGACAGTACCTTAGCTATATTATAAAACGCACCTTGCCAGCCTACATATTTAGCCTGGAGTTTTGCTGTTAACTCATTCAGGTAAACACCATCTGCTGCCATATCATGGGTAGCAGCACTAAAAGCAATTATAGCAAGTATAGTTATGGAGATAGCGAAAAAATTATCCATACCAAGTATCAAACCCAGCAAGCCAAACAAAACTCCGGTGAAAATTTGTGTTGCATAAACAAAAAATCTTCGGGTTTTAAACAATTCCAAAAATGGTCCCCAGAGTGGCTTTAAAGTCCAGGGCAGCATAATAAGCGATGTCCAGAAAGCGATCTGTGAATCAGAAATACCCATGTTCTTATACATGATGACACTTGAAGTTGCAAGCGCCACAAAAGGAAGTCCCATAGCAAACCAGGTGGTTGGGATCCAACGAGTGGGATGTTGCTTCTTCAGTGCATTCATAGCAGGCTTTATAGTATGCCAGATATTTTAAGGCAAACAGCAGACTTTTTAAATTCTTTTAAAAAGATGTCTAAAAATAGAAAAATTATTTAATTTCGATAGCGGTCCAAAAACTAAATCTCTTCGACATGCGATTGCCGAATTTCGTTATTATTTTCTATTTGATTGCAGCATGTGTGAGCTGTAATAAAAGTGGAGGTTCTGCCGATCCCACTCCACCTCCTGCACCCACTCCAAATGATCCCGATGTGCTTCGCGGTGCCTGGGTGACGACCACAGCAAGTACTGCCCTCAACAGCCTTGAAAATATTAAGCAAACCGTTGCCACTTTCAAGGCAGCGGGGCTCAACCAGGTGTTCGTAGTGGTTTACAATAACGGCCGTACTACCTACCCGAGTACGGTAATGCAAAATCTTATTGGGAAGCCAATACGTGAAAGCTTTGCCGGGCGTGATCCTCTCAAAGAAATGATTGAGGAGGCCCATAAGGCCGGCATGAAAGTACATGCCTGGTTCGAATACGGTTTCGCTTCTTCTTTTTCTGCGAATGGCGGGGATATTATTGCTGCCAAACCGGGTTGGGCAGGGAAGGACATTAACGGAAACCTGCTGGTAAAAAATGGCTTCGATTGGCTTAATGCGTTCCACCCGGAAGTACAGGATTTTTTAATGAGTTTATTAAAAGAGGTAGCCACTAAGTATGATGTGGATGGTATTCAGGGCGATGATCGTTTACCGGCCATGCCATCTACAGGCGGTTATGATAGTTACACGGTTAATGTATACAAAGCCGAAAATGGCGGCGCTAATCCGCCAACCGATCCTAAAGATGCAGGTTGGTTGCAATGGCGGGCAAAGAAACTTAATCTTTTTATGAAGCGCATTTACACCGAAGTAAAAGCGGCCAAGCCTGCAATGAAAATTATTATGTCGCCAAGCATTTACCCTTTTAGCCTCAATGAGTATTTGCAAGATTGGCCAACCTGGGTGGATAGCAGTTGGGTGGATGGCATTATTCCGCAAGTATACCGGTACGATATTGCCGCTTATAAAGCAACCATGCAGCAACAGAAACCTTACTTTAAAAACAAACTCAATTTATACACGCCAGGGGTATTATTAAAAGTTGGGGCTTATACACCAACTGACCAATTCTTAACCGAAATGATACAGGCCAATCGTGCTGAAGGTTTGAAGGGCGAAGTGTTTTTCTTTTACGAAGGCGTGAAGGATAAGATCAATTTTTTTGCAACACAGTATTCGTTTATAAAGTAGTTGCGTTTTTTTAAAACAGAAGTCAGTATAACTATTTAGCTTTTGTTGCGTCGCACTCTTGTGCTGTTTGGTCGCTATTCAGCATTTATAAAGCACATCGTAACATAGTTAAATAGAAAAGATACTCCTGGAGGCTTCTAAGCGAACTTCTATGTTTCTATTTGCATTTTCGCCTAGAAAATCAGGCGTGAATTTTTTTAATATTTAGTGAATAAGAACACAAACACCGAACCGCATAAGGCATGACGTTGTGAACTTTGTGTTTGTTTACTGCCCGTGTTTCCCGTAAAAAACACCTCACATGAAAAAGCTTTTCATATTCATCTATAGTTTTTCAACTGTAGTTTCTGCACAAGCGCAAAAGCTTACCGATAAAGTAGATGTCTTCCTTGGCACCGGCGGCCACGGTCATGTATACCCTGGTGCCACCGTACCATTTGGCGCCGTCCAGTTAAGCCCCGATAATGGCAAAGAGGGCTGGGATTGGAGCAGCGGTTACCATTACAGCAGCGATACCATTGCAGGCTTTTCACACACGCATTTAAGCGGCACAGGTATCGGCGACTGGTGCGATATTTCGTTAATGCCCTTTTTAAAGGTTGGCAGCAAGTACTTACGAACCTCCTTTGCTCACAGTAATGAAAGCGGCCGCCCGGGTTACTACAAAGTGACACTGGACAATGGTATTAGCTGCGAATTGACTGCATCTGAAAGGGTTGGCTTTCATAAGTATACCTTCCCCGGCAATAACGGTTGGCTTCAATTTGATATGGGATTTCGGATCAATTGGGATGAACCGACAGATTGCTATTTAAAACTTATCAACGACAGCACACTGATTGGGTATCGATTTTCCACCGGGTGGGCCAAAAATCAGCGGGTGTATTTTGCTGCAAGGTTTTCCAGACAGGTGGAGGACCTAATCTTTGTTGATTCATCGGGCATAAAAAAGCAGGCTGACTTAAAAAGCGCATCAGCAAAGGTCCAGTTGCACTTTATCACCGGTAATCAGCCACTGTTTGTGAGGGTAGCTATCAGTAGTGTAAGCAGCGATAAAGCAATTGAAGCCCTGTCGCAGTCTGTTGGTCAATCATTTGAAACGACTGCAAAGAAAGCTGATGAAGACTGGGAAAGGGAGCTACGCAAGATAAAAATTACCGCCCCGAAGGTTTTTGAAACGAAGTTCTATACAGCCCTCTATCGCACCTGCTTAGCCCCTGTTGTGTATTCAGATCAGGATGGAATGTACCGCAACCAGGATAATACGGTTCATAAAAGCAAAGGGAAGAAATACACTGTTTTTTCTTTGTGGGATACTTTTCGTGCGTTGCACCCACTGTTTACCATAACACAACCCGACCGTCTGCCTGATATGCTCAACAGCCTCTTAAGTTTTTATGATGATAATGCCTTATTGCCCGTCTGGGATTTGAGTACCTGGGAAACCAACACAATGACGGGCTACCACTCCGTCCCGGTTTTAGCAGATGCCATTTTGAAAGGCATCAAAGGCATTGATGTTGAAAAAGCTTATGCCGCAATGTTGAAAAGTGCTAATCAAAAACAGCGGGGCACACAAGATTATATCCGCTTTGGTTACCTGCCAC
>JBGTIL010000049.1:0-1899 GCA_041745695.1 Chitinophagaceae bacterium
TTGATCTCAGCCATATTAAAAATAGTTTATTTAGATACTTAGTCTGTAATGAAAGGATAATTCTGATCAACGTATACATCCTTCAGCATCTCATCGTCGGAAGGCCAAGGTGAAGTTTCTGCGAACTGAACGCTTTCATCAACTGCTGCATCTACACGCTTGTTGATGACATCGATTTCTTCATCAGTTGCAAACCCCGACTGCTTCATTGTTTGCAGAAGTGCAACAATAGGATCCTTGCCTTTATACTCGTCCACTTCTTCCTTCGTGCGGTACTTCTGGGGATCACTAATCGAGTGACCCTTATACCTGTAGGTTTTGATCTCAAGTAAGGTAGGACCACCGCCTTCCCGCGCTCTTTTAACAGCCCGGCTTACGCTCTCATGCACAGTTTCAGCGCTCATGCCTTCCACTACGTCGCTTGGCATTTCATATGCATCGGCCAGTTTGTAAATATCTGTGATGTTGGAAGTACGTTTAACGGATGTACCCATGGCGTAATGATTATTCTCGCAAATAAAAATCACGGGTAATTCCCAGGTCATTGCCAGGTTGAAGGTCTCATGCAACATACCCTGCCTGGCGGCACCGTCACCAAAAAAACAAAGAACAACATTATCGGTACCACGGTATTTTTCTGCGAAGGCGAGCCCGGCACCAGTGCCAATCTGTGCGCCTACTATCCCGTGACCGCCGTAAAAGTTCTGGGCCTTGCCAAAAAGGTGCATGCTTCCACCCTTGCCTTTGGCACAACCCGTTGCCTTTCCATACAGTTCGGCCATGCAGGCGTTAACCGAAACACCCTTTGCTATTGCCAGCCCGTGGTCGCGGTAAGCGGTTATAAACAAATCTTCCGGGCGGGTGGCTGTCATGCAACCGGCAGCGATTGCCTCCTGCCCTACATAGGCATGGAAAAATCCACGGATCTTCCCCTCCATTTTGTATTTCTCTTCGGACATTAACTCAAACTGGCGGATGATCTGCATCATCTCGTACCAATACAGGTAAGTTTCTCTGGTGAATTTTGTTGCCAAGGCTGCAAATTTGAGCCGCAAAAATAAGGGAATTTGTTTGGGTTTGCCGCATCGCCTATCTCTTTGACTTCCAGTTTCAATGAGCCTTCATGGAAAGAAAGATTCGCCTTTGCAACCCCAGAAAATAAGTTGCACTGCAATTGTTGATAGGCGTTATTAAAGATAGGTATTGCAACGGCGGGCGGTTGAGGACAAACAGGATACAAGTTCGCACCAGCAGATGTCTGTATAGCCAGGAGTAATTGTAGTGTGTGCCAGAGAGCGCCTGAATACTTAATGTCGGATCCCGGGTAAGTTATGTCAGTTCAACAGCACTATCTCAGGGCGTTTGATGAATTGCTGGTTGTAGCGGAAACGTATGTTGGTATTGAATTCGATTCGGTAGTGCTCATTGAAAAAATTAGGTCGCGGATAATAGATACCTCTCACCTCTATGGTGCCGAACACCAGGCTTTCATTGCGGGTTCTGATTCCACCCCCGAGGGCCGTAAATAATTTCCGTTGGCTGTTTTCAGCTCCATCGAAACCGAAGAGCGTGGTGCTTCCAAAAACAAATGGCGCCAATTTAAACAATAGCGGTGCCCAGGGACTGTAGAACACAGATTCTCCTTTCGCTGTGAGCCTTATGTTTCCCCCGATCTGATCATTGTCGAATCCCTGGAGGCCGTACTTACTTTCCAGCAGCAATGGGTCGTTCAGCCTGTAAGACAACTGCCGGCTGGCACTCAGGTTGATGAACGAACGCTGTTTCCAGAACTTATTCAGATTGATTAACCTGCTGAAATAATCTACACCTGCAAGCAGGGCCACGTCCTCGAATTTTTTCTGATAGAAAAAGCTACCTCCCCGGAGAGTAAAATTAAAA
>JBGTIL010000050.1:0-7032 GCA_041745695.1 Chitinophagaceae bacterium
ACCGGATGGTATCAAAACTGGCAAACAGTCACCGCAACCGTAACCCTGGCTGCAGGACCACAAACACTCAGAATCGTCTCCACTGCATCCGATGCCTGGAACATTAACTGGCTCGAACTGGCATCAACTCCCGGTGGAACAGTGAACCAGCCTCCTACAGCTAATGCGGAAGCCGATCAAACTATAACCCTTCCTGTTTCTTCAGTTCAGTTGAGCGGAAGCGGTACAGACCCTGACGGCACTATTGCTTCCTATGCATGGACAAAAGTATCAGGTCCTGCTGATGGCAGTATTGTCTCACCTGCACAGGCAAACACACAAGTAACCGGGCTGTCACAAGGCACGTATGTTTTCCGCCTTACGGTAACAGATAATTCAGGAGCCACCGCAACAGATAATGTCTCCATCATTGTTAATGCTGCTGCTCCTCAAGCTCAGTTTACATCTGCATCACAATGGACGTGGATGAAGGGAGGTCCAGGTGCTACAAATCCGGTGTATGGAATAAAAGGTCAGCCGGATGCAGCTAACAGACCCGGCGGCAGATTGGAGCATCACTCCTGGAAAGATGCCCAGGGAAGACTTTATTTATACGGTGGAGGCGGCATTGATCAAAACAATGCCAATGGGCATCTTGGTGATCTATGGCGCTACGACCCCGACAACAATACCTGGACATGGATCAATGGTGGCAGCACCGTTAGTCAGCTACCTGTTCGCGGTAACAAAGGCGTACCGGCTGCCTCCAATACGCCCGGAAGCCGGAGCGGCGCTGCTACATGGCAAACGCCTGATGGTCTTTTCTGGCTGTATGGCGGAGGAACAAATTCCTATTATAATGATCTGTGGAAGTATGATCCCTCTTCAAACCAGTGGACATGGGTGACAGGCAGTGCCGCCCTTAATCAGGCTCCGTATTATACTTCTTTAGGTGTAGCAGGACCGGAAAATAATCCCGGAAGCGGTCATGTCTTTCAATCATGGATAGACAATCAGGGAAACCTATGGTTGTTCGGAGGCTACAACGGAGCAAGTGCAACCAACGATCTTTGGATGTACAGTCCTTCAAGTGGATATTGGACTGCTGTGCAGCCTAAAACAACCGGGTATACCAACACAAAGCCTGCTCCACGATATCATGGTCAGGAATGGACAGACACTCAAGGTAATCTTTGGTTATTTGGTGGCTATGGAACTACATTACAAGGCAATGGAGCATTTGGCGATACCTGGAAGTATACAATTGCTACCAACCAGTGGTTGCTTGTAAAAGGGGATGGCACATTGCGTGCTCCTGCCCAATATGGAACAATGGGAATCAGCGCTTCGTCCAATACCCCGGGCAGTAAGTATTCAGCACCAAGCTGGAAAGATAGTGAAGGCAAGTTCTGGATGTTTGGAGGAGACAAAGATGGAGGACCTTACACTGATATACCTTACAATGACCTTTGGAAATACGACCCTGTAACTAATGAATGGACATGGATAAAAGGGGACAACACAGCTTTTCCTCCAACTGTACATGGCACACAAGGAGTAGCAGCACCTGAAAATAAACCGGGAGGACGATACAATCTCCCTTCGTGGATTGATAATGGCGGCAACCTGTGGATCTTCGGCGGATGGAATAATGTTAATCATTTGAATGAGCTCTGGAAACTTGGCACTTCAAACCCTCAGGCTGGTTCTACCACACGCATCGAGGCTGAACACTTCTCTGCCATGCAGGGTATACAAACAGAAGGTGCTTCCGACATCGGCGGCGGACTTAATGTTGGCTATATTGATCTTCATGACTGGATGGACTACAGCTATAACGCACCCGTCTCCGGAACTTACACCGTCAGGTTCAGGATCGCTACTCCAAACAATAACGCTCAGTTCCAGCTGCGTAAACCAGACGGAACTGTCCTTACCACCGTCAACGTTCCTAACACCGGATGGTATCAAAACTGGCAAACAGTCACCGCAACCGTAACCCTGGCTGCAGGACCACAAACACTCAGAATCGTCTCCACTGCATCCGATGCCTGGAACATTAACTGGCTCGAATTGGAGAAAAGCCACGGAAATTCAACTGTAAATACATTTTCCAACGAGATAGAACCTGAAATTTCCAAAGGATTTGCAGTAAAAGTATTTCCTAACCCTTCCGCTCAAAACTTCACCCTTGTTACCCAATCTATCAATCATCAAGTGGTAGATGTAAGAATAACTGACGGAATTGGAAGAATAGTGGACATTAAAAGAGCACTTCCTGCACAAAGCACGTTTCTGTTTGGAAATAACTACCTGCCAGGCGTCTATTATATAGAAGTACAAACAGGAAGCGAAAGAAAAATAATTAAGGTGATTAAAGTTGCGAAGTGAAGCTCAACTTAATAAAAAGGTACAAAACTAAATAGTGTATAATTAGCTGTTGAGAGGCTGTTTCATATAGAAGCAGCCTCTTGCTTTTATATGGAATGCCATGATTAACGGTCACGGTATAGTGAAGTAATCAATCAAGTTTTGAGAGAAATTTTCGTAGTCCTTCCTTTTTCGAGTGGTTGAAAGTATAACTTATATGCTCCGTGTAATACTTCTCCAGATCGAAATGGGCACAGTGGTTTTTTTTCAGCACTTCAGCTAAATGGTGCAGCCCATACTTGTTCGCTTCATTAAATCCCGCAACAAAAGCAGCAGGTAATTCGCTGTTACTCACCCAGGCCGCAAATACAAAAGGCAGCCCGGTATGCCCCTTCCAGGCTTCGCCTAAATCATAAATGTATTTGTAGTTAGCTCTTTGCTCAAGCGCCCGGTCGCCAATAATTAATCCGGCTGTAGTGCCTCTGATTTCATCAATAAACTCATCTCCCCTTGCTTCAATAAATGTTGCACCACTTTTCCAATGTTCTTTTAATAAAATGTTTAGGAGCAATACAGAAGTACGCGACTGGTAGTCGAGATAAATTTTTGCTATGTCATCTATTGGCACTTCACTAAAAATACAAACTGAAGCGACCGCCCCATCGCATCCAATGCAGAAGTCAGTTATGATGTGTGATTCTATTAATTCAGGTATTACGGCAACGGGTATCAATCCAACATCAACAGAGCCATCCAAAAGCATTTGCGCTACTCTTGCAGGGTACGCTTCTACCAATTCTATATTCAATTTTGCAGCGCTCTTTTTAATACCGTATAGCAGCGGTTTTGTATTCAGATAATCAACCGCCGCCACCCTAATCTTCGTCAAATGCTTTAATTTTGGGCGCAAAGATAGCAGCAGATACCCTAGCAACGAGGCACTTCGGCGCTGAGTCAAAAACAACCGTTGCGGCTTAGCATCGCGCAATATGATTCACAAAGGGCCGACCCATAAAACGCATCATCACTTATGGACTTAGCCACGCTCACTTCCATTACACCAATAGACGGGCGCTACCGCAAGCAAGTAGCACACTTAGATGAATACTTTTCTGAATATGCACTGATCAAATACCGCGTGCAGGTAGAGATCGATTACCTGCTTTTTCTTGCCGGCAAAAAGTTTTTGAAACTGGATACAGAAACACAAAACTACCTGCGTGAGCTAAAAAGCGCTTTTCACACCGATCACGCTCAGCGAATCAAAGACATCGAGGCGATCACCAACCACGACGTAAAAGCTGTAGAATACTTTTTAAAGGAAGAACTGGAGAAATGTGGTGGACAGGAGGCCCGGGAATGGGTACACTTTGGCCTCACCTCACAGGACATTAATAATACTGCCATACCGCTCTCCTGGAAAGAGGCCCTGGAGTTCGAATACCTGCCTGCGCTGCTGAACCTCAACACACAATTTCGTTTGCTCGCCGCCCAGTGGCGGGAAGTACCCATGCTGGCACGAACGCACGGACAGCCCGCCTCCCCTACAGTGCTGGGTAAAGAAATCATGGTATTCGTAGAACGCATTCAGGTGCAGGTGGACAGCCTGCTTACTATACCCTTTTCGGCCAAGTTCGGCGGAGCCACCGGTAACTTCAATGCCCATGTAGTAGCCTTTCCCACGGTGAACTGGATACAGTTCGGAAATGAATTTGTGAGTAGTCTGGGACTCGAAAGATCCCAGTTCACTACGCAGATCGAGCACTACGATAACCTCGCAGCGCACTTTGACGCCATGAAGCGCATCAACAACATCCTGATCGATTTTTGCCGGGACCTATGGACTTACGTTTCGATGGATTATTTTAAACAGAAGGTAGTTGCAGGCGAGGTTGGATCTTCTGCTATGCCCCATAAAGTGAACCCTATCGACTTTGAAAACGCTGAGGGCAACCTGGGCATTGCCAATGCACTATTTGAACACCTCTCCGCAAAACTGCCCATTTCGCGACTGCAGCGCGACCTGAGCGATTCTACAGTGTTACGCAACATTGGAACTCCGGTTGCACACACCACAATGGCATTACGCTCCATTGAAAAAGGACTGGCTAAACTGGTGTTGAATGGCGCCCGCTTACACCAGGACCTTGAAGAAAACTGGGCTGTGATTGCTGAAGCCATTCAGACCATTTTGCGAAGAGAACGCTATCCAAACCCCTACGAGGCCCTCAAGGAACTGACCAGGGGCAATGCCAAAATAAACCAGGAGGTAATGAAGGCTTTCATCAATAACCTGGCTGTTTCTGCCACTGTTAAGGCGGAATTAATGGCCATCACGCCACACAATTACACAGGCATGCAGGCGGAATACTGATCCTTGTTGCGGTACAAGAATCCTTTGTGGAGCTAACTACTTGTGCACTTCGGAGGTAAAATGAAACTCAATGTCCGGGTTGTTCGTCCGCTCTGTATTCAGGAACCATTCGCTCTGCGCCAGGTATACCAGGTGCCCGTCTTTGTCCTCGGCAATGTTGGCACTTTTAAAACGAATGAAGTCTTCCAGTTTCCCGGGTTCATCACTCCTGATCCAGCAGGCTTTAAAGTAAGGCAGCGAATTAAAAACCACCGAAGCACCATACTCATGGAGCAGGCGATACTGGATCACTTCAAATTGGAGCTCTCCTACGCAACCAATGATTTTTTTGTTGCGTCCGAACTGAGTAAATAGCTGGGCGACGCCTTCATCGGTCAGTTGAAGCAAACCTTTCTCCAGCTGCTTCGTCTTCATGGGGTCTTTATTTACAACCTCCTTGAATATCTCGGGAGAAAAGGTTGGAATCCCTGTGAAAAAAAAGTCTTCGCCCTCGGTAAGCGTATCACCGATCTTAAAATTGCCGGTATCAAACAAACCGACAACGTCGCCGGGATAGGCATCTTCAACTACACTTTTCTCTCTTGCGAGAAAGGAATAAGGGTTTGAAAAGCGCACTTCTTTATCGAGGCGTACATGGTGAAAATATTTGTTGCGTTCAAATTTGCCCGAACAAACGCGCAGAAAGGCAATCCGGTCGCGGTGTTTTGGATCGAGGTTGGCGTGAATCTTAAAAATAAAACCGCTGAAATCGTTTTCCGCCACGGCAACAGCGCGTTTATTCGTCTCCCGGTCGCGCGGAGGTGGAGCAATGCGGATAAATGTATCAAGCATCTCTTTTACACCAAAATTGTTGATCGCACTGCCAAAGAAAACAGGTCCCACTGCTCCGTCGAGATAGGCGGCTACCGGTAGGGGGCCGTAAACCCCTTCTATCAGCTCCACGTCTTCCCGCAGGGAGGCGGCATCACGGTCGCCCAGCATTTCATCAAGCAGGGGTACAGACAAATCCGAGATGGAAATGGTCTCATCTTCAAGCGCCTTTGTGTGAGCGGAGAAGAGGCGCAGGCTTTTGTTATGAAGATCGTAAACACCTTTAAAGTCCTTCCCGCTGTTGATTGGCCATGTCATGGGATGTAAAGAGATACTAAGTTCCTTTTCAATTTCCTCCAGGAGATCGAAGCGGTTTTTTCCATCACGGTCCATTTTGTTGATGAAAACGATCACCGGAGTTTTACGCATGCGACAAACCTGCATCAGGCGCCGGGTTTGCTCTTCCACCCCATTTACGCTGTCTATAACCAGTATTACGCTGTCTACAGCCGTAAGCGTGCGGTAGGTATCTTCGGCAAAGTCTTTGTGACCGGGAGTGTCCAGCAGGTTAATGAGCGATCCATTGTACTCAAAGCTCATCACGGAAGTGGCGACAGAAATTCCACGCTGCCGCTCTATCTCCATAAAATCTGAGGTAGCTGCTTTTTTTATCTTGTTGCTTTTTACTGCCCCGGCTACCTGTATGGCCCCGCCAAAGAGCAGGAATTTTTCGGTAAGGGTAGTTTTGCCTGCATCTGGGTGGGAGATAATAGCGAACGTTCGCCTCTTTTTAATTTCGTTCTCGTACTTCATAATGATCGGGTGAAAAACAGCGACATCGGCCAAGCCCATCGGTGCCCCTCTCGAATGCTGAATTAATTTCTGCTGCAAAGGTATTTGGATTTTATTTGGGGCAGACCTCAAACACAAATAAACTGCGAGGCCTGCCTGTTCAAGGCACAGTCTTATACTTGCCAAATTGTTCTAATGGGTAATGTCCTGTTGAGCAGATAATGGGACAAATGGGAGAAAAGTTCCTCACAATTTTTATCCTGTCGCCTTCAATAGAAAAGGCATCATTTTTACTCTTAAAGCCTAAATGACGCGTATGGAATCTCATCGTGCAGATGATAACCGAAACGAAAGACTTCCCCAACAACAAGACTATAGACCTCATTTGACCCACGGCGTACCTAAAGAATTTCAGGGAATGAACTACGAGCAGAAAAGGGAAACCTATCAAAATACAAATTCCTATGGTACCGACAGACAGTATCGGAGCAAAGACGAAGGTGGAAGATCCAGGTAAAGTATGTGGTGTGTGAAGCAACCGCGTGAAAAAGAAAAGTGAATAGACGGTTGCATCGGATTTGAAGAGAAGAAAAGGTAGCATTGCGAAAAACGCCTGATCGTAAGATCGGGCGTTTTCATGTCCTGCCCATATTGAAGATTTGCCGCAATGACAGAGAAAGCTTCCGGCATCGCTTTCATGTCCTCAA
>JBGTIL010000051.1:0-2120 GCA_041745695.1 Chitinophagaceae bacterium
TATTGAAGACTGTTTGTACTGTATAATTTTCAGGGTCCAGTCCGTAGAACTTAGTCCAGGTAAACAGGTTCTGGGCATTTGCGTAAACAGACAGCCCCTGCACTTTAATGCTTTGAAAAAAACGCCTGGGGAGACTGTAGCGCAACTCCAGGTTGCGCAGCTTCACATAGGAAGCATCCTGCAGCAGGAAGTCATTAGTGGTTTCATTTGGGTTACCACCGGGTTGGTTACCGGGGCGCATCACCGGCCAGGTCGGATTCGGATTATCTGGTGTCCAGCGCCCGAGCATCGGCTCATAATATTGATTGGTAAACTGGTTGCTGCCTGCGCCATTGCTGAAAAAGATCAGGTCGGAACTAACATTGGTGACACCCTGAAACAGTGCGCTCAGGCTGAGGCCTTTAAAACCCATGGTAAAACTAAATCCACCTACGTATTCAGGAATATTAGAGAAGCCTACGGGTACCTGGTCGAGGTTGTCGATGACACCATCGCTGTTGACGTCGGCGTATTTAAAATCCCCGGGTATAGACACATTGGAAGTAACCCTGTTAATGGGGCTCTTTCTGATGTCGGCGGTATCACTATAAAAACCCAGTACCTGGTAACCCCTGATCTGGTTGATACGCTGACCGGTAGCTCTCCTCCAGGGTTCCAGCTGCCCGGGTTCGTCGGTGATATTTACCCTGTTGCGCGCAAAGCTCAGTTGTGCATTAACCGAATAAGTAAACTGACCAATCCTGCTATCGTGGGTCAGCTCAATCTCATAGCCGGCGTTATAGTTTTCACCATAATTAACGTCAGGAAGGCTTTCTCCGTAGGTAGCAAAGCTTGTGTTGTTACGCGGCAGCAGGATGTCGTAACGCTTGTCATCGAAAACATCGAAGGTTAATCCTAGTTTCTTATTGAAGAAGGAAGCGTCTATACCGATATTACGCTTTAAAGATTTTTCCCATGTGATGGATTGGTTTCCTATGCGTGAGTGATTGAAAGTGGGGTTAGGAATGGGTGAACTCGGGCTGCCAAAAAGAACCGGTGTGGCACTGCGGTATTCGTCCAGGTACAGAAACCTTCTGCCACCAAAGTTCTCGCGGCCAGCCAAACCAACAGATCCCCTGATCTTAAAGTTGCTGATCCAGGACATATTTCTCATGAAATCTTCATTAGAAAGCGTGTATCCTACAGAAAGCGCAGGAAATAAACCGTACCGTTTGTTTTTTGGATAGTTTTCTGAGCCATTGTAGGCGCCATTCAATTGAGCAAAATATTTGTTTCGAAAATTGTAGGCGACATTGAAGATCATACCCTGGTTAGCGAACGGAGCATTAGCGCCTTCCAGTTCGCGCAGGTCGCGGGTAGCAATAATATTGGAATTGATATTATGCTGACCGAAGGCGCGGGCATAATTTAAAAACAGTTGTATGGTTGTTTTAATATCACCGTAAGATTGCGACCTGATTGCCTGCAGGGGTGCATCGAAAGAGTTACGTGCGAGCGACAGTTGTTTCGTACTCCTGTTTAAATTATACGCGGCATAGTTGCCCGATTGCAAGCGAACCGAGTTCATGGAGGCGGTGTAGCCTACCAGCCCTTTTACAGACAAGCCTTTGGTAACCCTGTCGAGTTTTTGGGAGACGCTGATGATGTTTTCACTCACATTATTATCGAGCGCCCAGTATCCGCCTCCTGCCATCACAGAGTAAGGATTGAAGGTGTTGGTACCAAGGCGCGTAAAATCTTCGATCTTGTTTGCCGTGTTTCGGATGTCGTATGGGTTCTGGGCATACTCAGGAAAAAAAGGCAGACCCCAGGAAGGAATGAAGAGAATACGGCTTACAAATCCTTCCTGCCCGTGCTCGTATTGCCGGCGCCAGTCAGCACCCGCACCAATGCCCTGGAGCGAATACCTTTTTTCCAGTCTTCCCGATAGCCGCACACTGATAACGGTAGAAGGTGTAGGATTGAAATCAACATTAGCCCTGAAATTATAGCGGTTATAGCTCGGCGTTGTTTTGATGTTAGACAGCGTTGGGAATTGCTTGAACATGCCATCTTCAAACAAGTGACCGAAAGAAGTAAAGTAGCGGGCAAATTTTGAACCGCCGGAAATATTCACATTG
>JBGTIL010000052.1:0-9287 GCA_041745695.1 Chitinophagaceae bacterium
CGCACGAGGTGTGGGATTACAACGGAACCGATGTATTTAGTAAGCAAAGTAGGTTTGATGTTTTCTTTCAGGTGTATTCAAAAGAAGGACTGTTGTATTCAAAAGGAAAGAGCTTGCTGGCAGACAACGGAATTTATCTGACACTCATTCCGAGCCCGCAGGCAATGATACTATCCGCGGTAAGTCTCTTAGCAGGGCGAAAGAAACTAAAGCCAGTGCTGGTACAAGCAAACAGAGAGGACCTTCAATTCATCGAGTTTCTGGTAAAAGAACAAAAGCTGGCGCCCCAGGTGAGCGTCACATTCAGGTTGGACGATATACAGGAAGCGCAACGGTGTGTTGAGTCAGGTCATACCGTTGGTAAGGTCGTGGTCCTGATCAGTGAATGAGAAGGTGGCCATATTTGTTTAGAGATGCATTAGGGGTTGGCAGTCATTTTCATAACCCCAGAATGTCTCGTCTGGTTAATCTGCTGCCGATGAATGTGGGCACTCGAACAGATGGTTATTTATACCTGGCAGCAAAAGTCCACAACAGTACCAGCTCACGCCGCTGCCGATTATTTCTGGTGTAGCTCCTTCGCCTGCGTCTGCAGGAGTTTTTGCAGGCTCGCGGGGAGTTCAATGCCGTCCCTGGAGATCTCGTTGTACGATTGAACCAGCTTGTCCTCCATTGATCCAAAAACTGTCGTCAGTTCAGCAGCGCCTGGCTCACCGGTCTTTTTCATTGCTTCGCGCCAGAGGTCTTGATATTCGTTCTCCCGGTCTACCTCTCCCATAACAGCGTCGCCAAACTCGGTAAGTTCGCTTAAAAGCGCAGCCAGGAATTGATCGCTTTGTGCGACGCATTGGCTCAGGCTGGCCGCTGCTTCCGGTTCCGGAGATGCAGCCAGAATTTTTTCTGCTGCTTCTTTACGTGTTGTGAGCATAGCCATTAATTCCTGTAAAATGATAACCGGTGTTTTCCCTTCTTGTGTCATAAAAATCATTTCAATGATGCTTGCAGGTCACAACTACATAACAATTGCGCCACCGATAGATGGCAGTGCTGGTTTTTGCAATCTGTTTGTAATTGCACAAGAGCTCACCGTTCTGATTATCGAAACATTTAGATTTCGACAAATATTTATTTTTCAGCCGTGGCCGCAATTGGGCAATCGAAAAGTCCGGTGATATGGCTACTTCTTTCAAGGTCTGGTTTGAAGCGGGCAATCGTAATAATGCATGCGTCTCTCTGCTCTTGCAATCGGTTGTGTAGCCGCCCACTAACTCCAATCCTTGGCCCTGCAAGCCCAAAAGTTATTTCGCCCAGTCGGCACAATTGGGTAATTTAAATCTCTTGCATCCACAAAAGGGTCCAGACAGATCGTTTTGAAAATCATATACGTGTGCCTTGTTGTTATTTTACTTGGACTTGGTTACGCAGTATATATTTCAACACTGCATGCAGGTACTCTGCTCCAATATTCCTTACTTCTGCTTCCTGTTGTAGCATTGATTCTTCTTTTCTTACAGGTCAGGTTTCTTGCCGAACAATCATTGCCTGCAAGTCAAACCGCAACACCTGAGCATGAGGCCGACAGGAACCTGGTTCCTGATACCAGTCATTTTAATTACCACGATACAAACAGGCCGTCACCCGGCGTCAGCAAAGTGCAGGGTACCGATCATGCAGGATCTGATGATCAATCATTCCCTGCAAATCATCAGCAGTTGTTTGTAGACAGCCCTGTTCCAAAATGGATTTACAACGGAAACAATTATCAGATCACGGAAGTAAATGATGCCGCCATCTTGCTCTATGGTTATGATCGCGCGGCTTTTTCTTCCATGCACATTACAGATCTGTTTACATCCGAAGCCCTTCCTGCGTTCCTCGACGTGCAGTCTCATCTAAACAGCGGCAGCATCCTGGCGTACCACACTGTTACTACTCACAAGAGAAACGATGGCACGAGTTTACAAGCCGAAGTGTATTATAATCGTTCAAGTGATGAGTCCAATCGGGTGATGATTGCAAGTATAGAGGTCACTAACGGGAATGCTGTTCTGGAACAAATGAGCCAAAGCAACCAGCGGTATAACTACATGCTGAAAGCTACTTCAGATGCCATCTGGGACTGGGACCTGCAGAAAAACACGCTTTACTGGGGTGAGGGTTTTCAAACCCTGTTTGGTTATGATCCCCAGATCGAGGAAGGCCCGCCCACCTCCTGGTCAGATAAACTGCACCCCGACGATAAGGACAGGATGCTCAACGTCGCTTCAGCCCTGATTCGGAGTTCAGAAACCAAGTGGGTGACGGAGTACCGTTTCCTTAAGCGGGATCAGAGTTTTGCTTATGTCATTGACAGAGGATTTGCAGTTCGTGATGAAAGTGGCAAAGTGATCCGGATGGTAGGTGCCATGAACGACATCACTGCACAAAAAAAATCGGAACAAGTACTTCGCGAAAGTGAACAGCAGTTACGCCTGGCCTTGCGCGGCGGCGACCTTGGGCTTTGGGACTGGAATGCCACTTCCGGCGAGCTGTTAGTAAATGAGCAATGGCTGGAGATGCTGGGACTGGACCCGCTGACAGTAACGCCAAGTATCGAGCTCTGGCACTCGCTGGTTCACCCTGAAGACCTTCCGAAAATCCAAAAGGCCGTAGAAGAAGTTATTCTAAATCCTGAAGGTACTGATGTGGAATTGGAAATCAGGGCCAAGCATACGAGCGGGCATTATCGCTGGATACTTGATAAAGGTGCAGTAGTTGCCAGGGCAGCAGATGGTAGCCCCCTGAGGATTATAGGCACGCACATGGACGTTACAAAACGCAAGGAGAATGAGTTCGCCCTTCAGCAGAGCGAATCTCGTGTGCGTGGGATCATTGCTTCGCAAACCAATTACGTGATTCGAACAGATCTTCAGGGCAGATACACCTACTGCAACCCGAAATTCATTGATGATTTTGGATGGATCCATGACCGTGCAGATTTAATAGGTTCAGACGGCATGAAATCTATCATGGAGTATCACCACCAGGCTGTGAGAGATGTTGTTGGACAGTGCCTTGAGCAGACAAACCAAGTTTTTAAAATTGAAATAGACAAGCCTACTCGCGAGGGCGAGATAAAAACTACCATCTGGGACTTTATTTGCCTGACAAACTCCGCAGGCGAGCCCACAGAGATCCAGTGTGTCGGTATCGATATCTCTGACCGGAAGAAAGCAGAAACCGCTTATGTTAATACTTTACAAGAAAAGAACACTATTCTCGAAAGTATTGGAGATGCTTTTTTTGCTGTAGAGAAAAACTGGGTGGTCAGTTATTGGAATAGCCAGGCGGAAAAACTATTGAGTACCCCAAGGAGCTCCATTGTAGGAAAACCATTATGGGAAATATTTCCCCGGAGCGTCGGCTCCAGGTCACACCTGCACTACAGCGAAGCTTTAGCCACAGGCAATGTTGTACATTTTGAAGACTACTATCCGCCGCTGGACAAATGGTTTGACGTAAATGCCTACCCTTCGCCTTCTGGACTGTCGGTTTATTTTGTAGACGTTACTGAAAGAAAACTGGCTGAAACAAGGCTGAAGGAAAGTGAACTACACTACCGGTCGCTGATTGAGCAGGCAATTGATGCCATTTACATCACAGACCCCTCCATGAAATTTACAGAGGTAAATCCCAGTGGCTGCCTGTTGCTGAATTACACCAGGGAAGAAATTTTACAACTAGATCCCAAAGACATTTTATTTGGAGCAGACGAAGTGGAAGAACCCTTCGACGTGGAGGAACTGATAGCCAAAAAACAGATCTGGTACGAGGGTGCTCTGAAGAGAAAAGATGGGACCGCTGTGGAAGTGGAGATTTCCGGAAAAATGCTCGAAAATGGCAGTTTCATTTTTTTTGCCCGACCTATTGGGGAACGAAAAAAAGCAGAGCGCTTAAACACTTTCAAAGTACAGTTGCTCAATACGATTGGACAGGCCGTTATGGCCACCGACCTCGACGGGAATCTTATTTTTTGGAATAAGGCTGCTGAAATTATATATGGGTGGACGTCGGAAGAAGCCATCGGGAAAAAAGTAAGAGAACTGCTACCTGCCCGTGACGTTGCATCCGGGCAGCAACAGGACGTTATGCAGTTGGAGGGTGGCGGCCCCTGGTCTGGTGAGTTTCTTGTGAAAAGAAAAGACGGGGATGATTTTCCTATATACATCACAAACGCACCAACCTTAGATCAGAACAACCGGCTATCGGGTATCATTGGGGTATCTACCGACATTGTAGAACGCAAGCGCACCGAATATCAACTACAGATGAATCAGCAACAGCTGGCGGTCATTTATAACACTGTAGCAGATATCATTTTTCTTATCAGCGTGGAGGCGGATGGCAGATTCAGGTTCACGTCTGTGAATCATGCTTTCCTTTCTGCAACCGGTTTAACGGCTGCGCAGATTGAAGGTCAATACGCCGACCAGGTGATACCACCCGCATCCTGGGAGTTTGTGCGTGGCAATTATCTGAAAGCCATTGAATTAAATAAAACAATCAGGTGGGAAGAAGAATCGGAGTACCCCTCCGGTGTAAAAACGGGACTCGTGAGTTTGACGCCCGTTCTCGATGACAAAGGAACTGCTATTTCCCTGGTGGGCTCTGTGCATGACATCACCGACATCAAGAAAGCCGAACAGGAATTAAAAACATCCAATAAGGAATTGCATACACTATCCGCACACCTTCAAAACATAAGAGAAGAGGAGCGTATGCAGATCGCCCGTGACATACACGATGAACTGGGTCAGCAGCTCACGGGTCTTAAGATGGAAATTTCCTTGCTGGTAAAGAAGTTGAATGTTCGCGAAGAGAATATGCAACAGAAAACCGCCAGTATTATCAACCTTATCGACGACACCGTAAAATCAGTTCGCAAAATATCCTCCAACCTGAGGCCGAGCCTGCTCGACGACCTCGGACTGATTGCAGCCCTCGAGTGGTACAGTGAAGAAGTTCAGGAGCGGTCTGGCCTGCAGGTAGACTTCCAATCTACTATCGCTGAACCTATTCTTTCTGCATCCACTGCTACTGCGATCTTTCGAATTTACCAGGAGGTGCTAACCAATACCATGCGACATGCCAGAGCAAGCCGCGTAACAGGTTTGTTACGTGTAAGCAATAATTGCCTGATACTTGAAGTGAAAGATGACGGACAAGGCATGGACCTATCTAGCGCGGAGAGTAATAAAACGTTGGGACTTATCGGTATTAAAGAAAGAACTTTTTTACTTGGAGGAAACTATGAATTGATGAGCAAACGTGGCCATGGTACGGAAATCAAAATATCCATTCCTCTTGGATCAAATCAATAATGTATGCTTAAGGTTTTAATAGCAGATGATCACGCCATCATACGCAAAGGCTTGAAGCAGATACTCCTGGAAGAGTATCCTTCGGCCTACATCGATGAAGTTAGTGATGCGGAAAGCGCGCTTAAAAAGGTGGTGGACAGAGAATGGGATATCGTTATCTGCGATCTAAGTATGCCGGGAAGAAGTGGTTTGGACGTGGTGCATAATATTAAGCAGAATTTTCCAAAACTGCCGGTTCTTATTTTATCTATACATTCGGAAGATCAATATGCCATACGTGTTCTGAAAGCAGGTGCTGCCGGTTATTTAAATAAAGAAGCCGCCACTGAGGAATTGATAAAAGCTGTGCAAAGAGTGCTGTTGGGACGAAAATACATCTCCCCATCTATTGCCGAAAAGATTGCAGAAGAATTAAATCATAATTCTGATAAGCCCCTTCATGAGCTGCTGTCGGACCGGGAGTTTCATGTGATGCAGTTGCTCGCCCAGGGCAAGGCTGTGTCTGAAATAGCTGAAGCCTTAGCTTTGAGTGTGACAACCGTAAGTACTTACCGGTCTCGTATATTAACTAAAATGGATATGAAAACCAATGCCGAACTTACCCGGTATGCTATAGAAGTAAAACTGTTCTGAACAGTGTTGAACAATTAGTTTTGTTTTCAGCTGGCTTCGATATCCGGGACCGATCAATATAACCCCAGCGTTGTTGTCTCGATTGGTTAGACTTGGTATACAGGTCTACTTTCAAACTCATGCCCGGTGTAGTAGTTTTTCTACAGATAATGACCAATAATTTCTTCTACTTCGCTTTATCGTTTTTTATTTCCTATTACCTCAATCGAGCATCGCGGCCTACAAACTAAATATATAAGCGGGTGGCTACGTCAAACAAGGAGAATGATAAGAATACTAATTGCAGACGATCATGAACTTGTTCGCAGGGGACTAAAGCAGATCCTGCTTGAGAAGTTTTCTTTTGCACATATAGAGGAGGTCACAGACGGCAGGCAGCTTGTACAAAAAGCGGTCTCCCAACCATGGGATATTGTCATATCGGATATTGCCATGCCAGAGATCAATGGAATGGAAGCCCTGAAATTGATTAAGGACAAGGTTCCTTCACTGCCCGTGCTGATATTAAGCATTCATGCCGGCGAGCAATACGCAAGCAGGGTAATAAAAGCTGGCGCTTCTGGCTATTTGTGTAAAGATGTAGCTACGAACGAGTTAGTTACAGCCGTGCAATTGATCCTGCAGGGTCGAAAATACATATCTTCTAATGTGGCAGAAAAGCTGATGGTTGCCCTGCAGTTTCCACATGACCTGCTTTTACACGAGAGCCTGTCACAGAGAGAGTTTGAAGTGTTTAAAATGCTTGCAGACGGAAAAGCCCTGACTGAAATTGCCGAACTCCTTTGCATAGGAATCACAACCGTGAGTACGTACCGATACAGGGTACTTGAGAAAATGGGCATGAAATCGAATTCCGAACTCACCAGGTATGCCATAGAGTCCAAGCTGCTGTGACTCTCCATCACAACAGCTGTGTCAATGCGCCTTAGCCCCTTCGGGCTAATCCACCAAACTGGCACCACCTCACGTTGGCTGTTGTAGAATAAATACTACTTCCACCTTGTAATTTCAATGACAGCAATAGCCTCTTATTTACTATTGTTTTGTTTCTGGATTTAATTCAATTTGTTCTGCAATTCGCTATTGGATGTCGCCGTTTGTTGCCTTATCCTGCATGATAACCAGAATCCATAAGATTCAGTAACCCGGTCAACACTATGATACAAAATGAGCAAAGAAAAAAGCCGTATGTGTTGGATAAACCCTCGTCACGGTTTCAACCTGGTAAGATGACTGGGATCGATTTCTGTGCATTTAAAAACTTCAGCGATTCTACCGAGGCCCTGTGTTGTGTGTTGACGGGAGACATGATGTTAGATGCCAATCTTCCATTCCTTACATATTTTAACCTGAATGACCCCGAACTCACGGAGGGCTACAGCCCGATTCCTGAGCAGGTAGCAACACTGCTTTGCAGTGATGAACTTCAGTACAACCAGCATCTCTCAATCCGTCTCAGAAAAGATGATTCCGGAATTATCAGCCCGGAACAGGAATTTTTAGTGCTGCGTCGTTTTACAATTAAGTCGCCGGAAGGAGAGCAGATTTATGCAGTTATTGGCGTAGATAAAGCAGGGGAGTACAGCGCAAGAAAGGATTACTTCTTCAACAATGTAAAAACGCCTCCACCCACCGACACTATCGAGCACGGCATATGGGAGTACGACCTGCGCACAAAAGATTTCTTTATGAATAAGGCACTCAGGTTTATACTGGGACATAGGAGTAAAGCCAGCGTCACACTAACGGATTTCACAGACCGGATTCATCCAAAGCAAAAAAATATGGTACAAACTAAATTTAGTCAGCACCTGCATTCCCCTTCCTCCTGGAACATTGATTATGAAATGCTATCGGAAGAAGGCACTTACAATACATATGCCGAAAGAGGCTATGTAGTTAGCCACGCAGGCGTGCCTGAGAAATTGGTTGGTCATGTGGTGGATATAACCAGTATCAGGCATCCTGAAAAAACCGCTGCCCCGGATGCCAAATGGCGTGGGCACGACCTCTCCAGAATCATTATGGATGCCCAGCAAAAGGAAAGAACTTTTATTGGGCACGAACTGCATGACAACATTTGCCAGATGTTGACCTCTGCGAAATTGTATATTGAAATGCTTAGCCCGCTGAACATTCAGCAGGAAGAAATACGGGATAAAACAAGGGAATTTTTGGTGCAAAGCCTTGAGGAAATCAGAACGCTGACGAAGGAACTGTCGATGCCTGTTTTAAGCGAGGGCGGTCTGCACGCTGCCATAGAAGAAATAGTAAGTGACCTGAGAAAAACTACTAAATTAAACATCAGATTTCTTTCCTCTGCTAACGATTCGGGGGAGATCGATAACGATACTACTATAAATCTTTTCAGGATCGTGCAGGTGCAACTGAACAACATTGTAAAACATGCAGCCGCACAACGGGTAGAAGTAAGCCTGTCTGCCATGAATGGCCTGGTTGAGCTGGTAATAAGTGACGACGGCATTGGATTCGACACCCTGTCTACGAAAACAGGAGTGGGTTTATCCAGCATTCTCAAACGCACCCGTGTTTTTGGCGGCAGTATGAAAATTGAAAGCGCTCCTGGTAAGGGTACGCGACTGATGGTAGTATTTCCTATGTTGAGTCATGAATAGATGGTAGGGTCAGCTGCAGCATGGTCTTAGATGTAATAAAGATCTATGGAGCGGCCCTACTAATCACCTCGCGCAAGCCAGGCGTTGATTTTCTGCGTTGGCTTTTTGGTTAAAAACTACGGTGATCAAAGTTTTGGGTTTCTGGAATTAACGGTCGGGTGAGAGGACTACTGCGATTTAGTTATAGTTTTTTTAGCCTTTTTTGAATAGATTTTTAAGGTAAAATGGTCATTACCAGTACGGTATTTGCTGGAAGCATATTTGTTTTTTATTTTGCGTTAAGCTTTACAATTCAATGCTCCGCACTTAAATCAGATTTTGTTTGGAAAATTACAACGGCAGTTCATACGGAGGCGGTGAAGAGTTTAAGATCCTGTTTGAACAGGCCCCGGATGCTGTTGTTGCCATCGATGTACAGAATGCAATTATTTTTTGGACCAGAATGGCAGAGCAGATATTCGGCTGGTCGAAAGATGAAGTAGAAGGAAAAGATCTAACGGGTATTATTGTGCCGGTGCCCTACCGTGAAGCGCACAATAACGGGATGAAGCGCTATTTGCAGACAGGTGAAATTCGTGTGCTCAACCGGACCATTGAAGTACCTGCTATTAATAAGCAGAACAAAGAATTTTTTATTGCCCTCACGATTGCCAAAACC
>JBGTIL010000053.1:0-3058 GCA_041745695.1 Chitinophagaceae bacterium
AAGGGGCCAGAATGGAAATTCAGCCCCGTTTTAAATCCAATATCCTATGAAAAACCGAGGTGAAACTAATATCCTGTTCTGACTTAAGCAAGCGGAACGAATCTTTTTTTTAAACCAGTGCTGATAGAAGGTCAAAATCAGCGCCCTGGGAAGGCACTCTAATGGGGTAAAAAAATAAGAGCCAAGGTAGAAACCTTAGCCCGTTTTTAATCCGTACCCTATGAAAACTGGATCAAAAATAGTGTTTAATCGCTCTTGTCAAAATAAATATTATTTATTTATTAAAATAATTTTTAAGTCTTCCCAATAGCCTCACTGGCACTGCTGCAAACCACCTCATGTAACATGAACACAACCAGGGAAATGGGGCAGCTTTACTTAAGATCTTTAAACCGTGTTCCCATGGTAGCTTGGAAATTGTTGGTGCTACCACGCTGTTCATAGATGGTATTTTTAATACTGCCTTTTATATTGTAGGTGTCGGGGGCATCGCCACCCCAAATTTTTATCTGGATTCGTGAAGCAGTTCCTTCTTCAATAATGAACTTGTCGGATCCACCAAGCCCGGTGATCAAAATTTCGTCCGTGTGGTCGCTATTAAAAGTCCGTGTGTAAACCAGGCGACCTCTGGAACCATCTTGCTCATCGAATACAGTGACCTGGAGCCCGGAGGGAGTTGTTCGTACTACAAAGATCTCGCTCTTGTCTGTACCATTGATCGTGACAGAATTTGCCAGGAACCGGTAGTACTTCATCCCGGCTTGCAGCAGATCTGCCCGCCGCTCTTTCAGCTTGTCCTGGATCTCTTTGCCGCTTATTTTAAAAATCGGAGGTGGCAGAGTTAAGACTGCATTTTCCAGAACGGCATCACTCAGGGAATTTGTCGTTTCGTTGATGATGCGCTCCCAGTCGCTCTCATCCAGCCTGTTAATAAAGGTTTTATCGAACTTCCAGGCTTTGAAATTCAAATTGGTAAGCTTGGTGAGACCTCCCCTGAATCCAACAAAATGTCTTGCTGCCACGTAACGGGCAATTTTAATCAGCAACCCGTTAGAATAAAAGTAAGCCTGGTCGCGATCGCGGGGAATGGCATAATGCCACCTGGTACCCGCTGAATCATAACTTCCCCAGCGCCACTGGTCTGCATGCCTGTCCCAGTCTGCAAGCAGCATATCGAGTAACCTGGCTTTTAGTACCCGCTCCTGTGCTACCCCGTCTTCATTTGTCGCAACCAATGTTTCCAGCACATCCTCCGTGCTTTTGGTTTCGCTGTTGTCTGGCGTCGGCTCCCTTTCTTCCAAAAAACATAGTGATTGCGCAAATATGTCCTTATAAGGTTCCAGGTTGGGGTCAGAGGGAACAAAATACAAAGTGGGTTCGGGAACAACCACACCCAAAGGGCGGGCCAGAACAGGTATCGAAAGCGGTGCATACGGGTGCGCAGCAGAGATCATATCCTGCAACACATATTCTGCAATGGTGTTTCGCAGCTGCGGTGGCAGATTGGGCTCCACGTCTTTCTCTACTGTACGCAACACCCACTCCTTTCCTGCTATGTCCTTAAGTCTAAGCGATTTTGTTTGCATCCCTCCCCCCAGCTCAAGGATCTCGAAACCCATTTCCTTAATCCTGAACACGGGCACTTCAACCGGGGTTTCCCATTCCTCCCTGTAATTAGTTCCAAGGAGCACCCGCTGAATGAATGTAGGATCGGCGTACTGACGACTTGCTGCTGCCTGCACTGGCTCTTGTTTGCTGCCGTTCGTAGACTGCGCAAAAACACCCGAAAAGACGATCATCAAAAAAACGGTTAGTCCTGCCTTGATCATAATGCTATGTAGTTAACTAATTATCAACCAAACGCCCGACAATTTATAAGGTTGGGGAAGGTGCTATGGGTTATGCAAAACTTATACTAACAAATGTCTGCTACGTTCGCAACATGCGGTTTGTATAGAAATATGTGCATCGGCCCCCGAGGAAAACGGCCACATAAGGCAAAGGGTTAATCCCGGTGAGGCTGATGACAGGCCCTACCCGCGTACGTACGCTGGTGGTTGTAGGCCTGTTTCGAACCCAGCTGCCAATCCTCTTTAAAACCCCTACAGCAAAAATGATTAGTATTGCAGCGCGGTGTAAAAAGATAATGAAAAGCCTGCAAACAGGCTAGTCTCGATTTTCTTCAGGCAAGCGCAACAGCTACTGATTTATGAAAATTTCTCTCTGGTCTATTGGAAAAGCACACGAGCCTTCTGTAAAAACAGGGATTGAAGAATACACGAAACGTGTCAATAATTACTTCCCGGCGGAATGGACCATCCTTCCTCCGGTAAAAAATGGTCATGCACTTTCAGCGGCTGACCTGAAGAAAAAGGAAGGTGAGGCGGTGTTGCTCCTGCTCAAACCAGACGATTACCTGGTAGCACTGGACGAGAAAGGTAAGCAACACAGTTCGGAGGCACTGTCAGCTTTCCTTGCAAAATGCAGTGTCGAAGCGACAAAGAATGTCATCTTTCTGATTGGTGGAGCGTACGGACTTGACCCGGTCGTATTGCAGAAAGCAAAATGGTCGTGGTCCTTATCCCTGCTCACCTTCCCACACCAGCTGGTGCGGCTAATTTTAGCAGAACAAATTTACCGCGCCTGCACTATTTTGCGCAATGAAAAGTACCACCACAAATAGTGGTGCTTTCAAAGCAAAAGTTATATGTTCATCAGGTATATAACCAGCTGTTTGACACCCAGACAGCCGGGAAGCCTTTCGGCGAGGCGTGGGCAATTCACAGGGCACATTAACCTTAAATACAAAAAACAGAAATGCAAATTTCAATTACAATAATAATCATCATCATTACAGTGCTGGTATCGATCGGTGGGTTTAAAAACCCTAAAATGATCAATGATCTGATCTTTTATCCACCTGCTGTGAGCCAGCAGAAGCAGTGGTACCGGTTCTTTACCTGCGGATTGATCCATGCCGACCTCGGTCACCTGCTTTTTAATATGCTTTCGCTGTATTTCTTCGGCGAGCTGGTTGAACGTGGGTTTGAGCAATTTT
>JBGTIL010000054.1:0-6601 GCA_041745695.1 Chitinophagaceae bacterium
CTTTTTTTGACCGGGAAGAACACTGGACCGACCAGGCAGCACCCGGCTACTGGCAGGAACCAGCGACTGCGCTTGATAAAAAAGAATTCTATGAAGTTTTAGAGCGCTGCCAGGCTAAGCTAAGCCCTGTGCAACAACGCGCATTCACAATGAAATACCTCGATGGTGCAGAAGCCCAATTAATTTGTAAGGTTTTAGATATTACAACGTCTAATTACTGGGTTATCATTCACCGTTGCAAATTGCAGTTGCGGCAGTGCCTGGAAAATAATTGGTTTTTAAACAACAAGAAGTGATTTTTAATATGGTCACATGCCAGCGAAGTACAGAATGGATCGTTCGAAAAGAACAGGAAAAACTTTCCTTCAGACAACAACTACAGCTCATCTCCCATCTTGCCATTTGTAAAGCTTGCAGGCTATTTGAGCAGCAGAACGCCCTGATCAACAAAGCACTTAACGAAAGTCGCAACCACGAGCTTCATGCTCTGACTGTAGCAGAAAAAGAAGCGCTTGTAAGTCATATTCAGCAACGTTTTTTGTGATAGTTAGATTGGTTCTGCCATCGAGGTTCGATCTTAAGGGCAGGGGAAGGTGATGACAACAGCATTAACTTTTTTCTTTTTCGCCACTTGTAAGGTTGCAACAATTAGCCCGACTAATAGCTGACATAAATCAAAATAAATGCAAGCAAAAATTGTGTTAGCGACTGCCCTTGGCTTCATGCTCATTTTTTCAGGTTGTAGCAAAACCTCCACTGAAACGTTAGATCAAACCGTAAGCATGGAAGCGCAACCCGGATCGATCGGAAATTTTGCCGGGATCGGCGCGGAGAAAGTTAGTGGCACTGCGCAGGTCTTCCGCACCAATAACCAATATATGGTTAAATTGGAAAATTTCAGCACCTCCAACGGTCCCGACCTTAAAGTGTACCTGTCTAAAGCAGCCACGCCTTCAGAATTTATTTCTTTAGGAGCGTTGAAATCAACCAATGGCAACCAGGTGTATGATGTCCAGGGAAGCCCGGATTTCAAACAATACAAATTTGTGCTTATCCATTGCGAGCGCTTCAACCACCTTTTTGGGGTTGCAGAATTGAAGCAATAAGCAAAACATCGTTTTCATTTTTCAACAGAAATGAATTTGGAATGCGCTCCAGAACCGCAATCACAGGTCGATTATTCCTTTTTATCGCCATCGCTGCTTCCTGTTCCGGGTTGAGTGCCGAGGAAGCCGAAGGCGGCAAAGCCACGACCCTTGGACAAACAGTAGCAGTGGTGGAACTCTTTACTTCTGAAGGCTGCTCTAGCTGTCCGCCGGCAGACCGGCTGCTCAAAAAGATAGCAGGCGATGGTGCAGCGCCATCCATTTTGGTATTAAGCTACCATGTTGACTACTGGAACCATATTGGCTGGAAAGATCCTTACAGCAGGGTGCAATTCACGCAAAGGCAAAGGGAATACGCAGCCCACTTACTGTTGGATAACCTGTACACGCCCCAGGTGGTAGTAAATGGTACAGAAGAGTTTGTTGGATCGGATGAAGGGAAACTTCGGAAATCTCTTGCAAACAAGCCCGCGCTTCCAATGATCACCATTGAAGCAATTAGAAAAACGCCCGGAATCATACAACTCTCTTATGCACTCGCGGAGGTACAAGCCCAGGTGCTGAACATTGCACTGGTTCAGAAAAACGCCTCGACGAAAGTGAGAAGCGGAGAAAATGGCGGCGAAACCCTGCATCATGTTAATGTTGTTCACCAGCTTAAGCGTATTGAACCCCTTTCAAAAGAAGGAACAACAGAGCTGAACTTTCCTGCCGGATTAAAGGAAAACGAGTTTATCATTATCGCATTCACACAGCAAAAAAGAGACTATCGTATAACAGGAGCCGCCCAATTATTTATACCAATCCCGTAATTTAAAGCTCCCAGCCGGTGGAGGGGTACTGGAATCAAAACGGGTAAAACGCTTGTTCGATGGTAAAACCGACTTTCTTTTTGCAATACATTAGTACATTATTTTAAACCACACCGCATCAATCTTCGTTTATCAACCGACTTAATTCTATGACACATTTTACGATTCTGATTACCCTTGCTTTTCTATTTGGTTGCAGCAATGCTCAGTCTAATACAAAAAGTGGGGCTGAGCAAAACAATGAAACTCAATCCTATCCTATGCAACTGACAGAAGCAGAATGGAAGGAGCGACTCACAAATGAGCAGTACCAGATACTTCGCAAGAGAGGAACAGAGCGCTCAGGAACAGGAAAATATGATCATTTCTTTGAAAAGGGTACTTACTATTCGGCTGCCTCGCTGCAACCAGTATTTAGCTCAACTACAAAGTTTGATTCAGGAACCGGTTGGCCCAGCTTTTACGCGCCGTTAAATGAGGAAGCTATCAAACTAGTTTCCGATAATGATGCAGGTATGGAGAGAACCGAGGTAGTAGACAGCAAATCGGGCTCACACCTGGGTCATGTGTTTGATGACGGGCCTCCACCAACAGGAAAGCGTTACTGCCTGAATTCCGCTGCTCTTATTTTTGTTCCGGAGGGCGGAAAGCCACCTACCAGTGCCAAGGCTAATTAAACACAGTTTTAAAAAACACTATGAAAAAAATACAGGTTTTATTTCTTTTCTTTTTTTTGATAACGGCATTGGTTTCCTGTGGACAGCAGGGCAAAAAGACGCGACCAGCCAAACCAGCCAAAGATCTTTCAAAGTACAGTCAGGCTACGTTTGCTTCCGGTTGCTTTTGGTGCGTTGAAGGCGTGTATGAAAGTGTGAAAGGAGTGGAAGAAGTTATTTCGGGATATGCAGGTGGCAAGGAAAAGAACCCAACTTACGAATCGGTAAGTGCACACACCGGTGCGCACGCTGAAACTGTACAGGTTTACTACGACCCCTCAGTTGTTTCTTACGCTACCCTGCTCAAGGTCTATTTTGCATCACAAGATCCTACCCAGGTAAATGGTCAGGGCCCTGACCATGGCGCTTCTTACCGGTCTATTATCTTTTATCGTACGGCCGCAGAAAAAGCTGCAGCAGAGCGCTACATCGGTGAGACACAGAAGAATTTTAAAAAGCGAATTGCGGCCGAAGTTGTTCCTTTCGAAAAGTTTTGGCCTGGCGAAGATTATCACCAGGATTATATCATCCATAATCCGAATGTGCCCTATGTGCGGATGGAGAGTCTGCCACGCATCAAACGTTTCCAAAAGCAGTATCCCGAGCTTATCAAGCCTGACCGGAAGTTATAGTCGCCTGTTACACCTCTCCCTTATGGAGTTTGTTGCAAAAACGCAGATTCTGCCTTTCCTTTACCATTCGTTTCGCTTTTATTGCTAACATCCGGTTGCACCGCAGCAGAACATATCTAAATTATGCATAGCATACTAATTCTTATCCAATAACATCCTCTATATGAAAAGAATCTGCCTGATCGCCACGTGCCTGACCCTTGCCATCTACTCCTTCGCCCAAAAAGCCCCTTCGCATCAGCAATGGGACAAACTGCTGAAAAAACATGTATCTGGCTCTGGCATGGTGAACTACAAGGGATTTCAAAAAGACCAGGCAGAACTGGATGCCTATTTGAAAACCCTAAGCGATAATGCTCCACAAAACAGCTGGAGTGCCAATGAACAAAAGGCTTTCTGGATCAACGCCTACAATGCGTACACTGTAGCGCTTATTTTGAAACATTATCCGGTCAAGAGCATCAAAGACATCGGTGGAAAAATTTACAAGGTCAATACGCCCTGGGATATTAAATTCATCACCATTGGCGGAAAGAAATATGACCTGAACAATCTCGAACACGGCATTCTCAGAAAGCGGTTTGATGACCCAAGAATACATTTTGCTTTGGTCTGCGCATCTATGTCGTGCCCGAAGTTGCAGAGAGATGCTTATACAGGCGCACACTTAAATGCACAGTTAGATGCAGCGGGAAAAGATTTTCTGAATGATAACAGCAAGAACCGGGTAAGCCTAGCCAGGGCTGAACTGTCTAAATACTTTTCCTGGTACCGGGGCGACTTTACAAAAAAAGGTTCCCTGGCGGATTTTATTAACCAGTATGCCCAGACCAAAATGAATGGCAATACCAAAGTCAGCTCCTTAGATTATAACTGGAGCCTCAATGAGCAAAAATAATGCAGTATTGATAACGATGATGTGCATCGCAGACACGTTACGCGCGCGAATATAAATTGACAGCGAAAGGCACTGGAGGCTTGCTCATTCTTGGTTTTAGTTGGCACCCAGGCAAACCGAAATATTGTAATTGAAGAAGTATCGACTACATTGCTGCCGCGGATGAAAATTTTGGCATAATGGCGTCTCATATTGACTCGAAATACATAGCGTTAAAAAATTAACTTCAATGCCACAACATATCGTCATTATTGGCAATGGCATTTCGGGCATTACCTGCGCCAGGCAAATCCGGAAGCAGGGTAATGACGACATCACGGTAATCTCTTCCGAAACAGACCATTTTTACAGTCGCACTGCCCTTATGTACATCTTTATGGGGCACATGAAGTACGAACACACTAAACCATACGAAGACTGGTTCTGGGAGAAGAATCGTATAAAACTTTTAAAGGAGCACGTAGCATCCATTGACACAAAGGGTAAGCAACTGCTACTCGAATCCGGAAGCAATGTCACGTACGACAAGCTGGTAATTGCCACAGGGTCTGTTTCCAACAAACCCGGGATACCCGGAATAAATACAGCAGGAGTACAAAGCTTGTATGGCATCCCCGACCTGGAGTTGATGCACCAGCAATCCATTGGAATAGACAAAGCAGTAGTGATTGGCGGGGGCTTGATTGGAATTGAAATGGCAGAAATGCTGCTGTCGAGGAATATACAGGTGACCCTGCTGGTTCGAGAAGATTTTTACTGGGGTAATGTATTGCCGAAAGAGGAGGCAACCCTTGTGATGAATCATATCAAAGCCCATCATGTTGAGGTAAAGACGGCAACGGAGGTGAAAGAAATTCGATCGGGCAGTGATGGGAAAGTGCAATCTGTAATTACGAATAAGGACGAGGAAATACCATGTGCTTTTGTCGGCGTAACGGTAGGCGTTAGTCCGAACATTGCCCTTGCCAGGGATACAGAAATCGAAACCGACCGGGGCATACTGGTGAACGAGGCCTTTGAAACGAACGTCCCCGACGTGTATGCCATCGGCGACTGCGTGCAGCACCGCAATCCGCCTGCGGGAAGAAAGGCTGTTGAACAAGTATGGTATACCGGCCGTATACAGGGAGAAACCCTGGCCGCAACGCTAGGTGGTAAACGAACCTTGTACAATCCCGCCCCCTGGTTCAATTCGGCTAAATTTTTTGATATCGAATACCAGACCTATGGAACGGTAAACCCACAGGAGCAAGCGCACGAAACTTCATTTTACTGGGAGCACGAAGGGGGCAAGATCTGCTTTCGGGCTGTTTACCACAAAGAAGATCAAAGCATCCTTGGCATTAATGTATTAGGTATGCGCCTGCGGCATGAGCACTGCGACAAATGGCTGCAGGAGAAACGCACAATCGATCAGGTAATGTCAAATCTGCACCAGCTTAATTTTGATCCTGAGTTTTTTGACAAATACGAAAAGAATATAATTGCTGCTTACAACAAGCAAAAAGGGAAGAATATATCGGCAAAGAAGAAATCGAAACTTTCTTTTTTTAATTGGTAATACTTTATAAAAAATCTAAATGGCTCAATCCGCTGTGCTCACCCCCTCTCTTTCACTTACTGAAGAAGGTGTAAAACAATCGGTTTACCAGAAAATAGGTGGCAGTTGTGTAGCTATAGCTTTGCTCGCACTGGCGGCTGCTGCAGCGGGTGCCGCGAAAGACCATCCTGCCCTGTTCCTGTCCATCATCCTCGGCATGTTTACGTTGGGTGCCATTGCTTATGCCCTGCCCTATTATCAGGGCGAAAGCGGCATTCGCAATAATGGGATCATGTTTAAGAGTATGACCAACAAAGGAACGGCAGCCTGGATTTTAGGCATCGGCCTTACCGGGTTTTATATCATCATTTACTGGTACCCCACTTTGTTTGAAGGTTTGATCCGGCTGTTCGACCCACTTAGCCAAAGGCTTACAGGTCAGGTTGCTAATCAATGGTTTCTCTATGGTGCGTTTTATACGCTGGCAGTGTTAGTCATGGGTATTCGTTTTATTGGCAGGTATCGTCATAGCCGCTACCATGTTATCAGGACTTTTTCAGTAATGTTTTTCCAGTTAGGATTTGCCTTCCTCATCCCGATGTTTCTGAAGAAACTCAATGAGCCCGAGTTCTACTTTTCCTACTTCTGGCCACTCAAGTACAACTACCTGTTTCCCGATGACGTTTCGTCGTTGGTAAGCTCCGGTAAGCTGGGGGTGTTTATGGTGTTCTGGGGTGCAATGATGACTTTTGTAGCAACCCCTATTCTTACCTACAATTATGGCAAACGCTGGTATTGCAGCTGGGTTTGCGGTTGTGGTGGCCTGGCTGAAACTGCAGGTGACCCCTACCGGCACCTTTCTGATAAAAGCCTCAAGGCCTGGAAGATTGAGCGTTG
>JBGTIL010000055.1:0-5472 GCA_041745695.1 Chitinophagaceae bacterium
TTATTCTATATTTTTAGCCCTGAACAACAGCTGAAAGAAGGTTCATCAGAAATTGTACAGTGAGTCAGTTTGAAAAAAGTCAATGGCGCCGTTCAAAGTAATTCTTGTCGCGCTAACCCGTGCGTCGAACTGATTGATTATCTTTCGGTTATGTTGGTAGTTGTGGTTCACTGTGTTTTATTGAAGCAGTCTGGATGCAGCTACCTTTTGAATTCCGAAAAGACAACCCTACATAAAAAAAAGGGGCTCAATTAATTGAGCCCGCGAGTGCTGATGCAAAAAGGTTCTTTAAAGCCTGGCAAGTGTTAAAGCCGATTGGATTATAAAAACGGTGTATGTATAGTGCAAACTTACTATGTAATTCAATAGCTAAGCCGGCCGAAAAAATAGAAATCCCCGAACTAGTGAAAATCCTTAACGGAAACTGGGACTTTTACTTGCCTATTTTTCATCCGAAATTTTGAAAGCCGTAGGTCTGCTCACCGTTGCCAGAGGTGGCGCCAAAGGGTTAAGCCGCTTGCCTGATAACCTACTATTGCCACACAACCGGTTCTCGCAGGGACTGCTACACAGATTATTTTTGCCGGCTTGGTTGACCTTCGCCTGGCAAGAATGTCTGGTATACCGAACGAGGCACGTGACAGTTCATCTTCCAACCCCAGGAGTTTCCGGAACTTTATCTCACGATAACAATCTGTTTCGAAACTACCTGTGTGCTTGTTACAATTTGAAGCGTGTAAACGCCCTGCGATAGCTGGCTAAGCGGGTCGATGGTAATAGAGTTGGTACCCGCAGAAAGCGTCGAGAGCCTGACCCAGACCGATTTTCCTGTACCATCCAGCAGTTTCATGGTGGCGAGGTTGGCTACCTCAGAGGTAATTGTCACGGTTGCAGCCCCGTTTCTGACAGGATTTGGAAACACAGTAACCGGGTGGGCGCTTGTTCCTCTCCTCACCACTAAAACCGCACTGTAAGTCACAGTTCCACTGACATCAATCATCTTCAAACGGTAGAAAAATACTTCACCTGCTGTGGCAGTAAGATCATCCGTGAAATGATAATCCGTGATGCTACTCCTGTTGCCGCCGGAAAGTCTGGTACCTATCGTTACGAAATCCCTGCCGTTGCCGCTTCTCTCAATCACAAACCGATCAAAATCGTACTCGCCCTGGGTTGCCCAATGTAAGCGAGTGGCATTATTCTGGAGCGCACCGGAAAATTGGAGCAATTTCAGTGGCAGGATAATGGTATTTCGGACGGTTGTAAACGCATTGTTAGTGAGCACCGGAAGGTTGAAGTCAAAATAAATTGAGGCTGTATTGTGAATGGTATCGCCCAGTGCAACCGTCGGCTTTGGTTTGATGCGATAAGCAATAAATCCATGGCTTGCCTTTTCATTCACCGTACTGTCAGGAAGGTCGATGCCGGAGAATAACCAGGTGAGTTCACCGCCTTTAACGGAGAGCTGGAAAGGATGACTGGAGGCAACCATCTGCAGGGAAGCTAACTCCAGTTTCGTTGCCAGTGTGTCCCGGACGGTTACGCCGAAGGCTGTATCAGTACCGGTGTTTTGAAAACGGATGGTGTAATTGAGGTAGTCTCCTTTGGAAATGTGTGAGGGCCGGATGACACCCCCATTGTTCTCATATTTATCATTGGGATCGAAGGAACCGGTGACGCGGTGCCTGATCACAGCAGTATCGTCTGAGGGTGTTTCATCACCTCCTACCGGCCTGATAAGAGCAATTGATGTCAGCGTATCACCATTCGAAACGGCAGGCGGCGCCAGTACTTTTAACTCAATCGTGATGGAGGCGGTATCTGACGGGGCAAGGTTTATATAGTTCCATTTCAATGTGTCGCCGGATAGCGAACTGTGATTTGGAGACGAAGAAACCAGTGTGAGGCGGCTATCTCTTTTAAATAAGATTTCGCCAGCCGCGATAGTCGTTGTACCCACATTTTTGTAGTACAGTTTGTAGGCAGTAGTGAAGCCGGGGCGCGCAGGACTGAGCGGAATGGCATTGATCACCAGGTCCTGTTTGCCTGGAACCGGTTGCAGGGCAAAGGACATCGAATCTGTATTGAAGAAGCTCGAAAAGGTAGTGCTCCTGGCAGCAGGTACCACCGTGTAGTAAGGATACATTGGGAGCACGGAAATAGTGTGTGTGCCTGTGTCAACGTTCATGATGAATACGCCGGTTGAAAGAACCTGGGCAACTGTTGCTTTACTGCCTTTTGTGGCGGTTAATTTTACATCCTTCGACAGCTTTTCACTGCCGTCCCTAATGCCATTGCTGTTTGCATCTATGTAGACAGTGGCTTTAATGATGTTTGCCGGACCTACTTTGGTGATCCATACACCATGATGCGTTAAGCCTCCAAATTCAAAGGAGTTTGAAGTTCCAGTTAAGAATAGGTGATCATCGAGCAGCAGCTCAATCCCCGCGACATCATCATTCGTTCCTCCAAACAATCCTTTCCAGAGGGCGTTTCCACTACCGTCCAATTTAATTAACCACACATCGTGTTCAAGTGCATTGCCCGGCTGGTTGTAGCCTCCGGCAAAATATCCGTCGGAAGAACTGGTAACTATGGCAAGCACCTGCTCATTATTTGATTGCACTTTGAGCCAGGCAAATTCATAGTTACTGCCGCCAAAGGTTTTTTTGAAAAGCATATTACCATTTCCATCGACGTTTAATAAAAATGCATCAGATGCTGCAAATGCACCCGTTACATTCCCATTGGGGCGAACTATCACCGAATCGAACCGGAAACGTTCTACACTTCCAGCCAGGGCATAACCACCGTTAGCCAAGGGGTACACTTCAAAAAACATATAGTTTTCAATGTTGTTATCGCCGTAAGTATTCTGCCATATAACATCGCCGTTTGCGTTCAGTTTAGCCAGCCATATATTATAAAGATTGTAGCTACTTGTAGATGTTGAGTCCATGATGGTGTGCGACCGGTAAGTACCGCCTGCCAGTAAAAATCCGCCCCCGGGAATGTTGATGAGGTCATCCAATGCTGTTGAATCAGCATATGATTTCTTCCATAGGAGGTTACCCGAAGCGTCAAAGTTTATAAGTTTGGCATAAGATCCGGAGAAAGTATAATTATTGGAATCCGCCTCGTGATAGGCAACAACAACACCGCCGCTGCCATTATTTATTACCTTTACTAATCCTTCCTTCCCAATAGCACCGAAGGTAGTTGCCCAGTCCTGTTGACCGCTCGCATCCACCTTTAAAATCCAGCCGTCACCCCAATCAAAATCATAGGGGTGCGCTGGTGAGAGCATTACGTCGCCGTCATTAGAGTTGCTTCTGGCAAGCACTACACACCCTCCGTCCGGGGTTGCCTCGGCAGACCATAACTCCTCCGTTTCACTTCCCCCGAAGCGCTGATCCCACAGAACCCTACCATTACCGCTGAACTTCAGAACCCTGATATCTCCGGCATCTGCCGTATCATAAGGAGTGTTACCAATCAAAAAATAATTGCCGTCGCTGGCAAGCTTGAGATAATAGTAAAAACTGGAATCAGTGGTTAAAGGAATCTGCCAAAGCAGTAATCCGTCTTTATTTAATTTGGAAAGCTGATTTGTTGCCACAATCAGACCGCTGTCGGAGGTAGCCAGATATGCGGCCACATCATAATCAGCTTTGCTATTTACCTGCCATTGAACACCCGGAGTTTGTGAAAGGGCTGCAGAGAGCGTCATATTAAATAAAAGCAGTGTAAGCAGCAGTTTCATAAAGTCAGTTGTTTTGGTGTAATGCAAAAAGCCCCTGCAGTTGCAGAGGCTTTAAAAATAAACTAATTAATATATTATTCCGCGCTTACTTTTCCTTTACTTTTCGCAATCACTTCTTCTGCAATGTTGTTGGGAGCAGGTGCATAATGCGAAAACTCCATGGTAGATGAAGCACGACCGGAAGACAGCGAGCGAAGTTGTGTTACATATCCAAACATTTCACTAAGTGGAACTTTGGCTTTGATTACTTCCGCACCAGCACGCGTGTCCATACCTTCCATCATCCCACGTCTGCGGTTAAGGTCACCGGTTACATCACCCATGTACTGGGCGGGAGTGATTACTTCAATTCGCATGATTGGCTCAAGTAACACGGGCTTTGCTTTTCTGGCGGCTTCGCGGAATCCCTGCTTGGCACAGATCTCGAAAGACATAGCGTCGGAATCCACTGCGTGGAAAGAACCGTCGAACACACGCACTTTAAGATTGTCTACAGGATAAGAAGCCAGCACACCGGTTCCCATCGAATTTTCGAAACCCTTTTGAATGCTCGGTATAAATTCACGCGGGATAGATCCACCGAACAAATCATTTACAAACTGGTAGTGTTTGTCGGGATTGGCTTCTTTCCACTCTGCATCGATCGGCCCTAATTCAAATTGGATGTCGGCGAATTTACCCCGACCACCTGTTTGCTTTTTCAAAACTTCCCGGTGCTGAACTGTTTGATTAAATGCCTCTTTGTAGGCAACCATCGGTGCACCCTGGTTTACTTCCACCTTAAATTCACGGCGCATACGGTCTACAATAATTTCCAGGTGCAACTCACCCATTCCACGGAGGATGGTTTGGCCTGTTTCCTCGTCTGTATTTACACGGAGTGTTGGATCTTCTTCAACAAGTTTGGCAATCGCCATACCCATTTTATCAACGTCAGCCTGCGTTTTCGGTTCTACCGCCACAGCAATTACCGGCTCCGGGATGAACATATTCTCCAGCGTCAGCGGAAAATCTTCATGACACAGTGTATCTCCGGTTTTAATCTCCTTAAACCCGACTGCCGCTCCAATATCACCGGCTTCGATAAAATCGATCGGGTTTTGTTTGTTGGCAAACATTTTCATGATGCGCGAGATGCGCTCCTTCTTTCCGCTCCTCACATTCAATACATAAGAACCCGCATCCAGGTGACCAGAGTAAACCCTGAAGAATGCAAGGCGCCCTACGAAAGGATCAGTCATAATTTTAAAAGCAAGGGCAGCAAACGGTTCCTTGGCATCAGGACGGCGTCTTTCTTCAGCACCGGTATCAGGATTGATACCTGTTACTGCTTCAATATCCAGGGGTGAAGGGAGGTAACGACAAACTGCATCAAGCGCTGTTTGCACGCCTTTGTTTTTAAAAGAAGAACCACACATCATAGGCACAATGCTCAGGTCGATGGTAGCCTTACGTACAGCCTCGTGTATCTCATCTTCCGAAATCGTGTTCGGATCATCGAAGAATTTCTCCATCAGCTTATCGTCATATTCGGCGATAGCCTCAATGAGGTTCTGTCGCCAGAACTCAACATCTTCTTTCATGTCTTCCGGAACGGGGATCTCATCGAAGGTCATACCTTCTGTTTCCATGTGCCAGATGACCCCCTTATTGGTAATTAAATCAACTACACCTATAAAGTCATCTTCAGCGCCAATTGGCAATTGCAG
>JBGTIL010000056.1:0-2661 GCA_041745695.1 Chitinophagaceae bacterium
TGTGTATCATCTCTACGTGGTTCGTACTGCCCGACGTGATGCGCTCCAGCAACATCTCAAGGCCGCCGGCATCGCTACCCTCATTCATTACCCGGTGCCACCTCACCTGCAGCAGGCTTACGCCCACATGGGTATTGCTAAAGGTGCTTACCCGATAGCCGAAGAGTTGGCCGAAACCAGCTTAAGCCTACCTATCTGGCCCGGCATGACTGAAGAGCATGTAGCAGATGTTGCTAGTGCCATTCGTGTTCACTACAAGTAGATGACGGAATCTTTGCAATTACCCCAGCTGATTGATTTTTCGCAGCTAGGCGATAATACAATTGGCTACCTGACTGCGGCAGAGAATAGTGCGCTGCCATTTACCATACAGCGTGTTTACTGGACTTACTCGGTTTCCGAGGACGTAATCCGTGGGCATCATGCCCATCGAGAATTGGAGCAGATTATTTTCGCAGTAGCAGGCGTGATTGAATTCACCTGAGGTGGTTTAGCTCAACCACTTCCCAATTTTATGCAGAATTAATCGACCAGCTTATCTCTTTGCGATGTTAGCTTTGCCACTTAAAATATCTATCGCAACCTGCTACAATGATTAAAATATCTACTATTCATCTAGGCTTCTGCTTTGATAAAGGCTATTTGCCGCCTTTCTATGTTTTGCTGACTTCTGTGTTCTACCACAATAAGGCAAATACAATCGTCATACATGCCATTGCTACCGGACTTTCAGATCAGGAAAAGCAGGCACTTATTGCATATGTTACAGAAAATGGTGGGCAGATAATATTTTATGCTCTTAGTCCCCAATCGGTTCAAGGCTTATTCATTCCAGAAGGGGGATACTTAACTCTGGCTATGTATTACCGCCTGTTCTTTGCCGAACTTGTTCCTGCTTCTGTTGACAAGTTGATCTACATTGATATTGATACGATTGTTGTTGGAGATTTAAGACCGCTTTTCCAAACAGAGATTGAGACTCATCCCGTTGCTGCTGTACGGGATGATTGGATGCCCGTGCGAGAGGATCTAGGCATACACGATCCAGGAGCCTATTTTAACTCGGGGGTTATCTTAATTAACGTCTTTTGGTGGAAGGAGAAAAAGGTAACCGAACGAGCGATTGAAGCGGTAAAGTCCCACCCAGAAGAGCTGTTAAAATACCCTGACCAGGATGCGCTCAATATGGTCTTGATTGGAGATTGGCATAAACTCCCTGTTGGGTATAATCTGACAGGGGTGCATTGCCCTGATTCAACCAATAAGAAAATATTGGATGCTTTTCTGGTTGATAAGACGATCATTCATTTTAGTGGCACCAAGCCATGGAACTCTTTAACCGTTTGCACTCATGTATACAAATACAAGTGGTTTGAGTTTTTTGAAATCTCACCTGTTAAATCTTTCATCAGATATTTTGACGTCTCCTTTTCATTGCATTTCTTCAAAAAGTATGCACACAAAAAGTTGTTGAAGGTATATCTTGACACCCCAATCCTGGGTAAAATCAAGCGAATAGTATTTTCCATTTCATTCGTGGCAGCGTAAAAAAAGGTTTTAACTGAGCTACTGGCTTATTATATAAGTTTGAGTCGCTGGCTTTTTTTGGTGTAATTCACGGACATGCAAGCATTTTTACTTTTAAGGCATAGCAACTTTTTCTCCTTCTATTTAGGAGTTTAGAGTTCCGGTGGCGCTCCAAGTGAGGGTAGCGTTGGCCCTCTTTACCGGAAAACCGGGACCCTGGGCTGTGGTGGGCATTCTATTCGTCGCGTTCCTGCCCCTGGGGTTGCTGCTGGCCTGGTTTTATGCGCTAGGCACTTACTTGCACTGCCGGCTGCTCGCCACGGTACCGATGAGCCTGAATTGGTTTCGAATGTCCGCCTTGCTCCCGGTTGCGTACGTGGGTCTGCTGCTAGTGTACGGCTGGAATGCGTTCCGGACGGGACGAACGGGGGAGGGGCTGATTGCCTTATTATCGCTGCTGCATTTGTCGTCCGAAAATAGTGGAAATAAACGCTCCTGTGCCCATGAATGAGTACTTGGGAGATTTTTCTGCTGTAGTTTTTCCAGTTGGTATCTTGATGCTCCAGCCGCGGGGAAACCACTTGGTTGCCGTAACTCCGTCGGAAACGGCCCAATGAATAAGTTGAGCTTAGTTGTTCACAACCAGTTTAGTCAAAGAGTTTGAATAGCAAAAGAGCATTCACTCAAACAATGGTAAAGGGGTACTGAGTAACACAGGTAATACTAGTAACATCAGTAATCTTAGTAACATCAGTAATCTTAGAGCAGATTTCAGGTTAGTGTACGTGATAGCCACAATGGTCAAACCAATTTTTTGCATTGAACTCGGTTATCCAATCGATGGCATCTTGGATAACGCTTTCCAGGGCCTCCCGGGTGCGGGCCTGGGCCGTGCGCAGCCAGGTTTTAAGCTTGCTGAAGGCCAGTTCGATGGGATTAAAATCGGGCGAGTAGGGCGGCAAGTACAGCAAGCGGGCCCCACGCGCTTCGACGAGTTCGGCCAGGCCAGCCACTTTGTGAGCCGGCAAGTTGTCGAGCACGACCACGTCGCCGGGTACGAGCGTGGGGCCGAGCACCTGGTCGAGGTAGGCGGCGAACACGTCGCCGTTGACGGCCCCGCTCAGGGTCATGGCC
>JBGTIL010000057.1:0-4821 GCA_041745695.1 Chitinophagaceae bacterium
TGCAAATTCTTCTGCATAGATTAAAGCATTTTGGCTATTATAAACTCGCACGTAATCCGCCTTCAAAGAAGCTGAACTTGCACTTAGACCAAGTCCAGACAATTGACTGATGGTACCAACTCGATTAAGGAGCGTTGTACCAATCATCCAATTAGCATCAATAGGATCGGGCAGCCAATGGGTGCCTATCCAGGTACTTGTTCCGATTGCGCTTGTTGTTTTTGCAATAGGGTTTGCGTAGTCGTCTATCCCCGTTCGCCGCACCCTCCACTTAATTACAAGGGAGGTATCATTCACAGCCAGAATAGTTTTTTTGTTAACCAACACATAATGTGCTGCAGCAGTTGCTGGCGGTGCAATAAACACCTGCCCGTCAAAATGTTGGGCATAAGGCATAAGGTTGTTATACGACCGGCTGTAGAGATCGTTATTAATTTCTAGATCGCGGCCTGGATTGTAAACAGTCCAGGTAGTATCGCAGGCTGTATTTTGAAGTCCACAACTGTCGATAAAATCCAAGTACTGAAACCATGACTTATCAAAGCCGAGCCTTGTATTCATAAAAGACTCGAACAAATCATTCTTTTTTTCCTGAGCCTCATTTTGTTCGCTCATTCGGGCAGGCAAAGCAGCTGGGAACGTTGTTTTATACTCATTATATAGGAAGGTGACGGTACTGCAATCCACGCAGGTTTTGCCACCGCATTGCAAAACCGGCGGAAGCTGGATGGCTTTTTCCAGGTCTTTGCAAGTGATGGTTCCGTTGCAAAGAGACAGTAGGGTATTCAGATCACTCTGTGTAATCGCAGTTTGGTATTTCCGAAGTAGATAATCGCTCAACGAAGAATAACCCGCCCCACGATTAAAATATTCATTGTTTAGTTCAGTAATTCTGTTGCAGCCGCAGGAATCAGGCTTAGTATAAAGCGGCATCACTGTAGATAAAACGCCTGCACCTTCCCATGCTTTGGGTGAATTTATTAAATAGCCGTTGCAATTTTCGTTATATGCTATTGCGTTTGCAGCATTATACTTTTTGATCACATCATCGAAGCTTCTCCAAGCTAGCGGACTGGTTGGTTTAACGCTACTAGCTCCCAACGGATGCGCCATATCCGATCCTTCTTTACAAACAGCGATTAGCCGGTCTACTATTATCGAACTGTCTGCAGCTGTGTAATTACAAGTTGCCAACTGCTGGAACCAACGGGTAGCATAGGCTTTACATGTTTTGTCATAAAAGGCACTCAGTGAATCCTGTCCATTCTGTACTATGGGTTGGTAACTTGAAACTGATGAAAAATTAAGTCCGCTGGACGTCAGAAGGTCATCGCGTTTTGGGAAACGGGGCGTACAGAGTGGCGCGGTTTCTGCATTATCGTACGCAAACTCGTAGGCAATACAGCCAGCTCTAATATGCTGGTCAACCCACTCCCCTTTTCGATCCAGATACAGTCCCCTAAATATTCGCCAGGCCATGTCGAGTTCACCAGTGCACAGCACACTTGTATTAAAGGCATTGGCATCTGATGCCCATTGCCCACAGGCTGACATCACTAGGTTTTCAGCCGTTTCGGTGCATTTTGCCGCAGTCGTGGCAAATCCCCAGGCGGTAACCTGTGGTTGTGCAGAAGGCGAGACATTGAACAAGAATGTATTAATAAATTCGCGTGCGTTCGTAGACTGGGAGGCTTGGCCGTTGGCAGAGAGAATATTAAACAGGGGATCTGCCTGAGCTAATGTGGTAACAAATTTATTCGCGGGTGAACTCGTACTGCCTGTTGGGTTAAGATATCCTTTCGCCAAGGCTTCGGCATAGGTATCTGTTTTTTCAAAATCCTCATCCCAGGTATGACTGCCAGCAAGCTTTTCAAACTTCTCTAACAGACAAAATTCAGGATGATAGTTTAAAAACGATTCTGCCCAAGAAGGTTTGAAATTTTCAATGAACTCCTCTTTGGTTAACGAACTGGGCGGAATAGTTACTTCTTGTCCTTGTCTCTCAACTGTTACAAAATCCGCTTGTCCATTCGCATCCAAATATGGTGAAGCCGGACTGGTGAATTTAGAAAAGATTGAAAAAGAAGAACAACCGGCAGCAGCATCAGGGTTGGCGTATTGACCGTAAGGAACAGTAAGATCAAAAAGCATCTGCTCCCGATAGCTTTTATAAGCAGGTGTAGCCGTACTGTCATTAGCGCAATTACCCAGATTCTTCAGCACGGAATCCATAGCTTCCTTGTAAAAAACTTCGTAGGTTTTACAGGTATTGTGCGCAAGGAAAAGACTGTCGCGGTAGTCATTCATCTTTTCGCTGCTCAGCCTCAATCTTTTAGTTATGTTATAGCTGCCTTCGTCTAATTGTAATAACTCAAAATTGAGTGCAAATGAGGCTGCCGGTGTACAGGTAGTATCAATCCCGCCTAAACTAAAGTTGTCTTTTCGTATAACATACGGTACACCGTTGGGCAATTTTGTATTGTTGCAGTCGTCTGTTATAGTAATTTCCAAGTCATAAAGGCAATCGTAACAGATGGTTGCCCCTTTGCAATCATCGAGCTGAAGGCTCTGGGCGTTTAAGCCATAATTAAAATAATAATCTCCTTTCGCAGCAACAAGCAGTGTTTTGCTCGATTCAATAACGGTACCTAACACAATATTATTGGAGGCATCTAGCAAGGCATCCGTGCGGTTTCGAGTAATGTTACTTGCAAGTGAAGTAAGGCCTGGGGGAGTTCCGCCTGCAAGCGCAGTTGCAACAGTTTTACCTGTCATGTCAACATAGGATACGCTGTATTGCCCGTTTGCATCCCTGACCATGTTCTTTTGATAGTGGCTGGCAATGCCGGCTTCAGTACCAAACAATGCATCAAGTTCTGTTTGCGAAGGAGTGCCGTAAAAGTACTTTGATTCACGTCCTGTACCCAACTGGTGGTCCTTACCTACTCCGCCTTGTTTTGCTATCCGACCTGTGTTATCATTTACATATTGTGTCTCCGTAAAGGCAAATCGGTAAGCATTCGGGATGAACTTATTAACGCCATTATTCGCCTGTGGGTTCGTGCCTGAATAATATTGTGCAGCACCGCTGGTACTATCCATTCCGGGGGTGCTAGCGTTACAATCTCTCGTGGAAGGATCATAAATGTCTTTATCATATTCCGCTGAGTTGATAGCATTGAATCTGGGGGTGTATTTTATTAGCGCACTCAACGTAGGCGTTGGTAAAACCTGAATCACGGGTCTACCCTGGTAATCGTATAGCGTTTCGGCAACAACTGTTGTTTTTGTCGTATTGTCTTTGGTAACTGTTTGACGGTTATACAGAGCTCCATCAAAGTATTGCACAACGACTTTTCGCTTGCCATCTTCTGCAAATGAAATTCCAGATTGCCAGTTCAAGTTAGGTTCATGTCCGGCAGTAATAGCGTACTGACCAAGTCCTCCGGAGAAGTCTGAACTCCACTGCGTTGTCTTTCTTTCTCCGGTTACTTTATACTGCACCCCCCTAACTCTAAAAAAAAGTTTGCCATCGTTCTCATACAACAACGGAATTTGATAGGAAGAACCTTTTATTGAAACCCTTGTACCATTATTCTTAAATAGAAGTGTGGCGCTTAACTGGCCACCTGCATTGTAGTTGCCAGCAAGCAATGCACTATTGTCTACATAGGTCCATTCCAGGTCATATTCTTCCAGTGCTATGTTTGGCGTCCAGGACGCGGTCAGTTCGCCCGTGCCGGCAGAACCGGCATCGGAACCGACCATGACTTTTACAGCAGATAAATTGCAATCAAGTGTAAAATCTCTGTCAACAATGATTTGGTTCTCAAGTTCCAAAAGTTTGAGAACCTCAGACACAGGCGCATATTCAGCGGTGATACTTTTTATTGTGACACTTGAGTAAACGGCATCATTGAAATAGATAAAGTCCCTGGAGGTATAGGCTTTGTTTTTGTTGTAATTAACAACCAGCACTGAGTCTAATATCATGTTTTCGGTTGCACTGCTCCCGATCGCCTTATATCTGATGTCAATTTGAATAGTGACCTTGAACGAATCTGGCTTAACTAGGTCACTAAACTCATTCAGCCTGAGACTTAGAATATTTGCGACCTTATTTGTGCTTTGTATAGCGCTACTGAGGGTAGGATTAAAAAAAACGGAATCCTGGGCCGTACCAATAGCTCCAACAAACAACTGGTTTTCGCTGCCCTTCAGTATTGTAGTAAACGATATATCCTGGGCTAAACCTTTAACACCAAAACAACCTAGCACTAAAAACAAAATCCATTGCCTGATCATATAAATGTTTTAGAGATCGTCACCGTTCGAAAGAATTTGAAAGCCCGCGTAAGCTGGCCTAGGCTTGAACCCTTCAGCATCTTTATAGATATATTTTCCCTCACGGAAATAATCTGTACTAAATTCTGCCGTGCTGTAATCGAAGAAACTGGTTACGATTTTTGCAGTACTTGACGTTCCATCCTGTCTTTCATATCCATTTTTCAGATAGTATATTATACTCGAAACCTCATAAGTAGTTTTATTAAAACGCATCTCGTAATTACTATAAGGTGACTCGGGACGAAATTTAATTTTAAAAACCCTTGTAGAAGAGTCAACCTGGATGATCGTCATCGAGTCGACATGAACTTCTAAAAAGCTAGAATCCAAAATAGAGAGCTGCAACATCGGATGACTCTGGACGGGTTTGGCAACCGATATCAGTTGGTCAGCATTGTAGATTGCCAAATTGTACATATGACCCTGAACATACTCAACACCATCCATCGTGAAATGATAACGATCCTCATTTTG
>JBGTIL010000058.1:0-11860 GCA_041745695.1 Chitinophagaceae bacterium
TTTCCTGCAAACCGGTCTTTGCCAATCCACTTTGATGGATAACAAAAGACGTTATTTGCGCATGCGCATTTTATATTCCCTGTTATTCATGCTCCTTGTCTGCCAGTCCGGGGCACAAACTACTGGTTCGTATGCCCAGGATTTGACAACCCTGCGAGACCTTATCCAAAAAACTCCGTCTTATAAAGACCAAATCAAGGGACAGGAGGGCATACGATATAAGAAACGCTTTGAGCAGTTGTTGAATGACAGTGTTGCTGATGTTTATGATTATAAATACTTTTACAATCTTGCCCAGTTGTTCTTTCCCATCAGGGATAACCACCTGGGATTTTACCAGATTGGGATGAATTACTCAGTGGCTCAGTATCCAAGATTCACCGGCAATATCGACTCGCTGAGGTCGCACATGGTAGGCAAACACAGGGATTCTGTTGAAGGAATTTATTTCTACGATAACTACTACACGGTTGGGCTGACCAGGACAAAGCCAGGAGAATATATCGGTGTTGTAATAAGTTCCGAAACGCCGGCATGGATACCAGGCGAAATTGCAATTCATCTTTACGAATTTTTGCCTAATTACTTTAAAGCCATTTACGGGCACCCAAAATATAAGTTTTACCAGTTCAAGCCAATTGAGAAGTACGCTCATCACTCACTGGTCAACTCTTACTTTTATTCATCCATGTCTGAAAAGGTGTACACTAAAGTACAGACGCCAGCTGATCATGTCAATCTACCCGGAAACATTTACGACTATCATTTTAAAAACATTGCTCCAGACATTCAATACCTGCACATAAAACATTTTTCGTCGTACCCGGCGGCCATTCAGAGATCGGAATTGTTTTACGACTCCATTAAAAACGCACTCACTGCCCCCAACCTGATTCTTGACCTACGCAACAACAATGGCGGAGCCAAAAAAGTTTCCAGGAAGTTTACCATGCTGGTGAAGAAGTATGCCCGCAAGGGGCGCGTATTTATTTTGGTTAATAACGGTACCATAAGCCAGGGTGAAATATTTACGCTGCGCCTGAGGCGGATGCGGCAGGTAAAAGTGTTGGGACAAACAACGCAGGGCATGCTCGTTTACGGCAGCAATTACGGAAGGAAACAAAAACTGCCCAGCCGTGCGTTTGAAGTTTATTTAACTGACATGAGGGGTAAAAAGCGGCTTGTACCCTACGAAAGTTTTGGTCTCAACCCTGACATTGTGTTGACGGCAGACAGGGATTGGCTGGAGCAGGCAACAGAAATTATTCGAAAAAGATAGGGGACAGGCGGCGGGCGCTTCGGCCTCATGTAGATTGCGCTGATACCTTGATCACTGTCACACAAAAATGCAGAAGCCTTTTTGACGGCCAGTCTAACCTTACAGTTGTCATTTCATTGTATCGTGAAGAGCTCTATGCCTACCAGAATTGCAGGTATCAATCTCCATTTAATTAACTTTAGCACAGACAGTAATTTACGTTCACCAACCCAAAACAGTCCATGGCTTGTCTATCAGCAAGCCTGGCCTTAATACTTGAGTGAGGTATGTTTATAACTACGAGACTTCTTATCGTTCTCCTTTATATTTTAGTCTTGTCTCATACGGCAATCACGCAAATCGTTCCGCGTTTCGAGTATGCAGATACATCGATAATCGATCTGCCCAGAGATCAGAAAATAAAATTCGGTTACCTGGTGGTATTGGAGGATAGATCGATGCCTAATGGCAGGACACTCCGTCTGCCGGTTTTTATATTGAAATGCAGGAACCCGAATCCTAAACAGGATCCTGCTTTGTATACCGCTGGTGGCCCGGGAAGCAGTTCGGTGAATAACGCGAAGTACGGTGCTTACTATTCTTATCTTGATGACCGTGACTTTCTTGTATTTGAACAAAGGGGAACCCGGTATGCACAGCCCAGTCTTGCCTGCCCGGAATTGGACAGTATTAAACTCAAGGCTGGCTGGATTCAGTTAAACGATGCACAAAGAAAAGCGGAGCAGGTCGCTGCAGCGGCGCGCTGCCAAACCAGGCTTGTAAATGCAGGGATCATGCTATCCGCATACAGTACAAGGTCGTCCGCGCAAGACATCGAGGATCTCAGGACCGTTCTTGGAGTAGAACAATTTAATGTATACACAGTATCGTATAGTACAAAAATTGCCCAGGTGCTTTTGCGGGATTACCCGAATTCTATCAGAAGTGCGGTACTGGATTCACCCTTACCACTTTGGTCTAATTACGACGAAACAAGCTTGCTCTTTTTCGAGGAAAAATTGAATTTACTTTTTTCTGCCTGTGAGGGCAACCCGGCTTGCAAACTTTCCTATCCAGACCTGAAGAAACGGTTCCTGGAATTTATGAAGCACGCAAATACATCTCCCGTCTGGCTGAGGCTCAAAAGCCCGATCGATAGCAGCTTTATCACTGTATCGTTGAAAGGTTACCAGATTGCTTCGTTTATCAATTTGGGCGAAACCTACAATCTTAAAGGCCTGCCCCGGCTGTTGGATAGATTGTGCAGGGGTGATTACGAAGTTTTAAAACCTTTTGTGTATAGTTTATTTTCGGCTGAGGGACGATCCATGGGAATGCGACTTTCGGTGTGGTGTTCCGAAGAATACTTGTTTGAAAAACTGAATGCTGCCTCGCGATTGAAAGGTATCCCGCCGCAATACCGGGGGATGAGATCGGAAGCCATTCCACTTGAAATATGCAGCGTTTGGAAGGTAGTGCCAGCAACTGCGAAGGAGAATCAGGCTTTCAAAACAACTGTGCCGGTACTGCTACTCAACGGAGCGTTTGATCCGGATACACCTGCAGCCTGGGGTGAACAGCTGCACAGGGAATTTTTGAATAGTTACCATTTTGTTTTTAAGGGTATGAGCCATACGCCTGCACAGAACTGGGATAACAACTGCGGGATGCAGCTGGCACAGTCGTTCTTCAATGAACCCACAAAAAAGCCAGACCTCAGGTGTTTTCGAGAACTTAAAAACATAGCTTTCGATACAAAAAAATAAACGCGGAAGCGCTCTAAAAACTTCCAGGTTCCACCTGCGAACGATGTCACCAAAGGCACTATGACTTCAAGCGAAATACACAAACTAATTCAACAACCGGCATCCCGATTTTAACTGCAACGAGTGATTGCCTGCTTGCCAGAATAATGCTGGCTATTTGATTAATTCCGGTTCTACTGCCTTACTCAGTGGAATGTCTACTGCAACGGTACAACCCATGCCTGGTGAAGACTCTATAGTAAAATTGCCAGAGAACAATTTTGTGCGCCTCGTCATGTTGGCAATGCCTATGCCGTTCTTTACCGTCTCCGGATCGAAGCCCACGCCATTATCAGCGATGCGCATCTTCAGTTTATTCCGGTGCAGGAGAACGTCCACTTCTATAACGGTAGTGCGGGAGTATTTACTTATATTTTTCAACTGTTCCTGCAAAATCCGGTAAAGGCACAATTGAACTTCCTGGCTTATTGGGTATTGTGTTGCGCCCTCACTGAAGTGAAGAAGGATTTCATACGCCTCTTCTGTATTAAAATCGTTCAGTAATTTTTGAAAGGCAGTTTCCAGGGTGGTGTTGTCGAAAAAAGCCGGTGCCAGCCGGTGCGACAGGTTTCTTATTTCATCTAAAGCCATGCCCACGCAGTCGTTACACTGTACAAACCATTGCATATCTGCAGCACCGATTGAAGGTGCTATCATTTTTAAACCAAGCCTTGTGGTGGCCAGCAACTGACATACATTATCATGAAGTTCGGCCCCGATTTCATAGCGCTCGTCATCCTGTGTTTTTATGATTGCTTTGGTCACATTATGTTCCAGCAGGTTCTTCTCTGTCACATCGATTGCAATTACTGTTCTCACCTGTTTTCCGTCAATGATTATCGGCGTGCTGTAGGTTTCCATCTCAATGAGTTTGCCCAGCTTGGTCACATGTCTAAACTCACCCTTTTGGGTAACGTTGATAATGCCCTTGTCGATGAAAAATTTGGCATTCGCTAATTCCTCTTCCGGCAGAAGGTCCATGACAGACATTGACAAAAACTCGGATTCGCTGTATCCAAAAACTCTGGTAGCTGCCACGTTAGCCCTGGAAAACGCCAGCGTGTCCACCTCATAAACCCACATGGGCTGCGGGCTTAAATAAAAAATATCACTGTAGCGTTTTTCTGATTCAAACAAACGAAGACTGGATCTTTTTCTTTCAATGGCGTATAAAATGCTCTTATATAAAATGGTTGCTGTGAGGTCGTCCTTAATAAGATAGTCCGTAATACCAAGGGCGATAGATTTTATGCTAAACTCAATATCTACGTTACCAGTAAGAATTATTATTGGGCAGTTTTTAACCTGAAGCAGTATTTCCTCCACCAGTCGCTGCCCGCTTTTATCTGGCAGTGACAGGTCGAGCAGCACCACATCGCAGACAAATGTTTCCGCATTGAGGATTTCTGTTGCCTGTTTAAAACTGCCGGCATGTGTGATATTGATGCTGGTAATATTTTCTAATAACAAGTCTTCAACGAGCATGAGATCACCTTCGTTGTCCTCGATTATCAAGACTTTATAATTGTCTCTATGTTTGCTCATTATGAATTTGATTATTCTCTTATGACTTGTTTTCTAACTCCCAAAAATGTTCTATGGAGGTAACAACTTCAAGAAAGCCGCCGTCATGCACCGGCTTGGTAATAAAAAGACTTGCTTTGTGCTGATATGCTTTACTGATATCTTTTTGTGATGAAGATGTTGTAAACATAATGACAGGTATGTGCTTCAAACCAATATCCGCTTTAACCCGTTTTAATACCTCATACCCACTGATCTTCGGAAGATTAACATCGAGCAATATAAGGTCGGGAACTATTGCGTGCTGGTGAATGCCCGAACGGTGGAGGAAATTCATTGCCTCTTTCCCATCCGTTACAACGCTCAGCTGAATTGGAGTTCCTGTTTCCTCAATTGCTTCTGTTAAAAGCAGGATGTCGCCTGTGTTGTCTTCCACCACGAGCATTTGAATTGGTAACATCATTGTTGTTGTAGTGCTTTGTGTCAGGTACACGCGGCTTGTGTTTTTGCGTCGGGGCTTAAGCCTGACACTCAGGGTGTTTTGCCGATTGGGTGTTTTGCCAGCGTAAAATAAAAAGTACTGCCTTGTCCTTCTTCCGATTTTACCCAAATGGTTCCGCCCTGTTTTTCTATAATTTTTTTGGTTACGGCAAGTCCTATTCCTGTTCCGGAAAATTCCGCTGTGTTGTGTAGCCGCTGGAAAATAATAAAGATTTTGTCGAAGTACTCTGGGTCTATACCTATGCCATTATCACGAACAGAGAATTCCCAATGGCTTTCCGCTTCTGTCGCCATTATGTGAATTTCCGGACAAATACCGTTCCTCTTGTACTTTAAGGCGTTGCCTATAAGATTTTGAAATACCAATAACAGCGGTGCTTTATGTCCCTGAAGCGTGGGAAGGCTGCTGGTTACCAGCATGGCTTTATTTTCTTCGATCTGGTTACGGAAGAGGATCTTGATCTCCTCAACCAGATCGGTAAGATTGATGTACTCATGATCGTATTCAAGCCTTCCTATACGCGAAAACTCCAGCAGGTCAAGAATAATCTGTCGCATTCGCTTCGAGCCGTCTACAGCGAATTCAATATATTTTTTTCCTTTGTCATCAAGAACGCCTCCGTACTTTGTTTCTATTTTGTTGAGAAAGCTGGTCACCATTCGTAAAGGCTCTTGTAAGTCGTGAGAGGCGACGTAAGCAAACTGTTCCAATTCTTCGTTGGATGCAGCCAGGTCTTTCAGATTCTTCTGCAGAATCAACTCGTTTTGTTTACTGTCGGTAATGTCGGTAGAAACTCCAATGATGCCAATTACCTCACCCCGCTCGTTTTGAATACAGGAGTTGGATATAAGCGCAGGAAAGCTTGTTCCTGATTTGTTCCGGGCCCTAAACTCGCCCGACCATGATTTCCCCTCTTGCAGATGCTTTTGCATTGCAACAGCATTTGCACCCGATATGGGTGTTTGTAAATGGCTTATCATAGTGCCCAACGCTTCGGTGGCGGTCCAACCATAGATGCCGACAGCCGCGTCGTTCCAATAGATCACTTTGCCTTCCATGTCGGTTGCCACGACCGCCTGACCTACGGCACTAAGTAGATTTGCATGAAATTTAATTTTCTCTTCGTACTCTTTTTTTGTGGTTATATCTTTTGCTACGCCAAATAGAAGGTCCTCCTCATAGGCCGGATGTAAGGTCCAGGCCAGCCACTTAATGGCGCCAGATTTAGTATAGTATCTATTTTCAAAATAATGCGCCTTTGTACTGCGTGATAGAATTATTTCTTCGAGAACTGTTTTACTTCGATCTTCCGGATGCATGAATTGCGACACGGGAAAAGCCAGCAGTTCCTCTTCCGAATATTCAAGGAGCCGGGCGGCGGCCGGATTGATCTTTTTAAAATAACCGTCAAAGCCAGCTACAAAAATTATATCAGGAGCAAAGTTGAACACCTGGTGCAGTTCCTGTTCCAGCTGCTTTCTTTTAATTTCTGTACCTATGTGAGCGCCTACATGTTCCAGGATGGACACAATATTTTCTGCTTGAGGAGATTCCCGCGATGTTCCCAGGATAAAAGCGCCGATCACTTTTTTGTTATCTATGATCGGTATTCCGTAAACAACTGTCTCAAGGTATACCAGACTTGAATTATGTTGAATCCGATCCTTTTCCCCGACAGTTAGATCCAGGTATTGAACCGCGTTTTCTGCCCATACGGTTCCTGGTATACCGTCTCCCAGGCAAAAGCTGCTGATCGAATTATATTCAGTGTGGGTAATACCTTCGTCCTGTGCGGCAAGTTTGGCAACCCGGTTAATTTTCTGTTGGTCAGTACCTATAAGCCATGCTTCCGCAAGAGAGAAATCGCCGATGCCCGCCAGGCGGGCTAATACCTGCTGCAAAGTTTCATTCAATGCAACGGGTTGATTGAACAATTGGCTTATTTCACCTCCAAGTATTTTTTTCTGGAGGTCTTCATTCTTCCGTTCAGTCACATCCCTTTCAATGGATATCCAATGCGTGAACCAGCCGTTTTCATCAGCGACAGGGCTGATAGACATATTGATCCAGAATTCTTCACCGCTCTTTTTATAATTTACGACAGTTGTTTCGCAGGATTCCCATTTCGTGAATGACTTCACAAGGCGGTCTAATTCCTTGCGGTCTGTTTTAGGACCCTGGAGCATACGAGGTGTTTTGCCGATCACTTCTTCCGGGCTGTAACCAGTCATTTTGGTAAACGCTGCGTTCACATATATAATCTTCGGTCCAGGTAACACAAATGGCTCTGCTTCTGTTACTACAACGGCATCGGTAGTATTGGTGATGACAGATTCTAATAATTTTAGGTGTTGTTCCTCTTTTTTTCGTCTGGTAATGTCTTGCATGGCACCAACCATTCTAACTGCCTGCCCTTCCGGATCCCGTTTAACAACGCCTTTTCCAAGAACAATTGCGTGGGTGTTGTCAGCTTTCAGGTAACGGAATTCTTCTACCCAATTGATTGCCTCACCGTTTATTACATCGTTTATTCTTTGAGTAACCCGCTCCTGATCGTCCTGGTGGATCCGATCAGTCCAAAACGCAAAATCGATTATTAATTGCGTTGGATCATAGCCGAAAATGGACATGAAACCCTCGCTAACGAAGAAGCTGTTGTCGAGCAGGTCTAAATCCCAAATGGCATCAGAAGTGGCTTTGGCATACAGCTTTGCGGTTTCTTGCTGCTCCTTATTGTTACTACGGGGCTGGTCTTCAAAAACTCTGGAGAATTTACCAAGGGCTTCGTTCTTCCAGGAGTCGATTTGAGTGGGGAGCAGATCGTACTTAAGTGCAAGTTGCTCCAAAGAGCTACAGTCCCGAAGCGATTCCAAAACAACTTCTGCTTTAAAACCTGGACTAAACAGTCTGCGTAATTTTGTTTCCATCGGAGCCGGATTTTAATGAAAATGCTCCTTGATTACCCGGGCTAAATTTGGGACGCATGAAATTCCGACAAAAGAGTGGTTGTGAAATGCGCTGTTGCTCAAAGGATATTGACCCAGTAAGGTAGTTCAATAAAATCATTTATTTTTTTAATGAATTGTCTTCTGATTGAGAAGCACCCATCTGAAAAGTTTTTCTAGTCTTTTAGAGATCCAGGGCCCGTAATGCAGGCTGTATGAGCCTGGTACCGATCTGATGAGGATCACTTCCCTTAATATCAGCCCAGGTTTCGGCAATAAAGACGAGATGCACATGGAACAAGGTGTCTTCGTTCCATGTAAAAGCTGTGGGTATAGCCAAAAAGAGCAACAACTGTAGCAGTCAATAAGAAAAGCACACAAGCTACAAATCTCCGTACACCGATAGTACAAATCATGAATGAATCCGTTTTTGAAGACCCAGCAATCCATCCCCGTCTTGCGCAGTAAACTTTACGACGCCTTAAGTCCCTATTTAATTTTTAATAAAAAAATAATACAGCCTTTGTATATCAAAATTCAAGAACTTTAAAGAGCAAAATTTGTACGCACTGAAAGCAGGCAAACGCTTGTTTTTAAAAATTTCTTTATTTACTTCAAACCAACTGTCATGAAAATAAAAAATTTATTAGTCGCATGCTTGCTTGTTTTTATATGCGCCCACTCAGTAGTGGCGCAATCATCGGTTACGGATATGGTGAAAGACTGGGAGCGGGCAAAGGCTTACACAAAAGAGTACCTGGATGCTATGCCCGACTCGGGTTATGCCTTAAAGCCCACTGCCGACATGCGCTCCTTTGCAGAACAAATGCTGCACCTGACCGAGGCTAACTACGGATTTGCTTCTGCCGCCACGGGAGAAAAAAGCCCCGTTGCCCGTGGTGACGCGGAAAAAACGGCCGACAAGTCGAAGACGAACGTAACCAGGATGGTAATGGCGGGGTATGACTTTGTCATCAACAATATCAAAAAAATGTCGCCAACACGGTTGAGTGAAAATGTAAAGATGTTCGACCGGTTTGAAATGACCAAGGCGGCAGCCCTTGCCAAGTGCTTTGAGCACCAAACCCACCACAGGGGTCAAACAACCGTTTATATCCGGCTGGCAGGCGCAAAACCACCGCAGGAAAAACTTTTCTAAGGAGATAGCTTAGTGAAAACTCCTTTGCAGTTGTGCTGGGGTATGCTTGGGCTGTAGACCAGCACCAGCGTGAGGCATGGAGCGATAGCAATCTTTGTCACACGAGGTTTTGGTCGTGCTGTGGCTGCGTGTATATGCATTACTCCTGACCCGTTCGAACCCTGACTTTAGAAGTGCCATCGTATTTTGGCTGGCGCGGCTTCAAGGTTAGCCTGGATGCACATCCAACTGATTTATTTGGTTTATATAGGCCGAAGGAAACAGGATGTTTTTAATGAGCCGATCCATCTTGAATGCCCTACTGATTTTGTACATAGGCACCACCGGCGTCAGCAAGGAGAGATCACTAAACTGCAATAATTCTTTTACCCTTTCAGGCACCACTAATTTCTGACCTTCAATCAGCACCTTGAATCGCATGGCACCAAGGTGCTTTTTGTATTGTTTAAAAAGATCAGCAGTGTAAACACTGTGTTGCAGGTCGGCCACCAGGTGCCCCTCTCTCACTGGTAGCCAATCGCTATAGTTGAGTGGTAGCGCTTTTAAACCCATGCGTAATCCAAGTCTGTAAAAAACATCGTATACTTCTTCTTTTTCTTGCTTGCTCAATTTTCGTTCGAGCAGCTCATAAGCTGCTATCGAGTAGTGTATCAGCATGAAAAGAACATCGCGATAAGCCCAGTCGGGGATTGAGGCACCACGGTTCTGTTCAACGGCACCATGTATCTGCTGAAGCGTGTCAATAGCTTTGTGGGCGTCATCCATTGATGAGAACACAATCTTGCTTGCGTAACTAACTGTAGAGAAGAGCCGGCCAAGGGGGTCGGCAGGCAGCCTGCCTGTAAAGTACAGCCAGTCAACGGCTTTATTAAGGGCGAACTCTGCCGACGCTCCCGCGAAAATAAAGAGCACAGTGTCGCTTTTGCCCCAAATCTTTCTAACAACAGAATTCTTTTCTACAAAGGATTGCATAGGATCAGGTTGTTGAATACCAAGTTACAAATCGTTGAACAAGCGCGGGCGCAACTGCCGGACAAATAGCTATGCCTGCGGCGATGAATACTTCCGGCACGAGCATCTGCTGCTGTTTATGGAACTATTTAAAACCAAAGATGAAAGGAAACACGAAGGTCACGATGATTGTCCAGAAAAAATAGACGGGCAGGTAAAAAGCAATCACTTTACCTACGCCGCTGATGCTGCTTTTTTTTGTAACTACCTTGAATAGTTGCGTGGTCACAAGCAAAAGGTTGATCAGGATCAAAACGTTTCCGCCCAGTACGGCGGCTCTGTTAGGCGTGATGCCCCACTCGGAAATCCGGAATACTATAGCAGACAGTGCAACCCCATTTACGATGATGGTAACAAGGGATAAGAGAAACAGAATCCAGATTTCAGGTTTGCTTTTCGCATTCGATGTTTCTGCAACGGAAAAGAAAATGATGGCCATAACGCCAACCAGCAAGGCATTGAAGATTAAAAGAAACTCCCGGTCGTTGTATGGGTTTTTGCCGGAGTACATCATGGCGATCAGATACACTACCAGCATCACCAGTACAAGCGGACTGAACAGTTTGGCAATAACCGGCGAGACCTTGCCTACTAATTGTGGGTTGGTAAGGGTCAGGTAAGTACCGACGATTGGTGCAGCTGCCAGTCCAAAAATACCGACGTAATTGAAATATATCGTCTCGATATTAAACCCTGTTACCGAGAAGAGCCCCAGCGTTATACCCGTTAAGATGGCGCCTGCAATGAGAATGAGTGCTGTCATCACTACCAGGTCGCCATTGTATTTTAGAAAGCCAAGCCGCTTGTTTTGGTCATTCCCGAACCTACCCACGAAAGCAATACCCAATACACACCACAGGACTAAGACTAAGTGAATGCAGGACAGGATGATGCTGTCGCTGCTTGAGGTCTTTGGGAGGGAGTTGATGAAAAATAAACCTGCGAGGGTAGTACCTGCTATAAAAGCTATTGATGGTGCCGACAATTTATTGCGCCAGGCAAAATAAGCAGATAATACCGGGAAGATGATGAAGCCAATGTTCCTGCTATAGAACAATTCTTCGTCTATGTTAAATAAGGCGGGCAGCTTTGCTATCAGGCCCGCAATCAGCACGGCAAGTATCACGGGCAGTAAGTCCCTGCCGAAGCTCCCGGTGCTTTGGTCGTTTTCATAATTTAAGCGTTCATACCAAAAGTCGGCAGTGACGTTGCCTTTAATCTCGGGGTATAAGAGATTGAACTGCTGTTTAAAAGGCAGTTTGTTGCTGCGGTACAGTTGTTCGAGTTGCCTCGGGTTGTTTAGCTGGCTGCGTATTTCTTCTTTCATGATTGTATTTTTAAAAATGTCAGTGCTGTGTTTGATTTGTCCTGGTTAGCTTTCTTCACTCATTAATTATCGTCTAATGCGGTGGAAGGTTGCCATGCGGATAAAGTTTTGCTGCGCTTCATAGGATTTATCGTGTCAATGCAGTCCGGGTAAAATGGTTCCAAAAGTGCTTTGTATCTCAAAGTGGAACGTCAAAAAAATAGTTATCATCATTATGTTTGTTGTATTCAATCTTTTCGATTCAGCAGCCACAATTTTAATTAACAGGCGCTTCGGATGTTTGCCTGGATAAGTTCTGTCAGAATCTGGAGCTGCGTACTCTACCAATC
>JBGTIL010000059.1:0-7024 GCA_041745695.1 Chitinophagaceae bacterium
GTGCATTGCTTTTCCGCTTTCTGCCCTGCCTTTGGCATGGGCAAAACCATTTATATTTACAACGTGACTACGCTTTGTGATCTCGGAGCAATTCCTGTCAAAAAATAAATATTGAGAGTAGCTGTATATAGTCGGGGTTTAGATTTGGAACAACAGAAAGATGTGCAACTATTTTTTGATGAACTCCACACAGAAGGTATTATTCCAGTAGTGTTTTCACCTTTTCTCCAGCAGATCAGACACCATGTTTCCTTACCAGATAACCTGGAAACCTTTTCTACCCATAAAGACCTCACAACAGAAATAGACTACCTCGTGAGCCTCGGGGGCGATGGCACTTTACTGGATACCATAACGCTGGTACGGGCTAAACAGATCCCTGTTGTGGGTATTAACTTCGGGCGCCTTGGCTTTTTAGCCAGCATCGGCCGCGATGAAGTGTCTATGGCAGTAAAAGCATTAGCCCGCCGTTCTTTTATACTGGACAAGCGCTCTATCATACACATGGATTCTAACCTGGCGCTGTTTGACGAAGTGCCTTATGCGTTGAATGAGTTTGCTATACACAAGCGCGATGTATCACCGATGGTAAAGATTCATACCTATCTGAACGGCGAATTACTCAATACCTACTGGGCCGACGGACTAATTGTGGCATCGCCCACCGGATCTACCGGTTACTCTCTTAGCTGCCAGGGTCCGATCATCTTCCCCGACGCTTCCAGCTTTGTAATCACGCCCATTGCTCCGCATAACCTGAACGTGCGTCCTATAGTTGTTCCTGATAATACGATTATTTCTTTCGAGATTGAAAGCCGGTCAGATGAGATAATTGTTGCGCTTGATTCGCGCAGGGAGATCGTAAATAAGAACGTACAACTGGCAATCCGTCGCGAAACCTTCATGCTGAACCTGGTGCGGTTGAACGAAAACAACTTCCTTCAAACCCTCCGAAATAAACTTTTATGGGGCCTGGACAAGAGGAATTAATTTTTTCAAATACGAAACGCTCCCTTTTTGCGTTTAGATTTCCAGTAAAGTTTTATTTTACATACGTATGAGAAAAATCTTAGCGGCAGTCTTATTTTGCCTTCCCATTTCCCTGTTTGCGCAGGATGCTTACGTACAGGAAGGTGAATTTGGGATTAACATTGGCGCTGGCCATTATTTCGGTGATCTTAATACAAGAGCCCACATCAACCGCCCTAAATTGGCAGCGGGAGTTTTCTTTCGGAAAAACTTTGGTAACTATATCGCCCTCCGGGTGGCCGCGAACTACGCACAGCTAGGCTATTCCGACAGATACAATACAGACAATGAGTTCATGAAGCGCCGAAACTTGAGTTTTAATGCTAATGTGTTCGAACTGGCGCTGCAGGGAGATTTCAACTTCTACCGGTTTATGCCAGGCGAACCCGATTTTAGATTTACGCCTTATGTAACCTTCGGTGCGGGCATTTTTAACTATGACCCGTACGCTTTTCTGAAAAAAGATAAACACTTCCTGCGCCCGTTAGGTACAGAAGGACAGGGCGATACATCTTTTTCCGCCAGGAAACCCTATAGTTCTATGGCCGTAAGTGTTCCTTTTGGTGTTGGTTTCAAGTACGCACTCAATGAAAGGCTCACCGTCGGCTTTGAGGTGGTGCACCGCTTTACAAACACAGACTATCTCGACGACGTAAGCACTACATACGCCAATCCGGCTATTTTTCCTCCTAATCCTGACGGAACTCCCTCACCTGCTTTCCTTTTACAGGATCGCTCTTATGAAACTGGTACTCCCATTGGTACCAAAGGACTGCAGAGAGGCAATAGTAAACAGAAGGACCAGTTTGCAACAGCTGTATTCTTTGTCTCCTTCAATCTCCAATCATATAGATGCCCAACTGCCGACTGAGTACTGCGCTATAAATTGCCTGCTACGTCATCCGCAGCAGCATGATTTGATGCAGCACTGCTTCTCGTGTCCTTCTGAGTAAAATGCAGCCTTAGCAAAATCTCACTAAATCTAATCGTGAGCAGCTACCTTTGTGCCCCTCTACACTTAGCATGGCCGACTCCGACGCATTAGAAAAAATAGATAAAGACCGCCTGCCGCAACATATCGCTATCATCATGGACGGAAATGGCCGATGGGCCAAGGAGCATGGGCAGGACCGCTTGTTTGGTCATTACCAAGGCGTTGAAAGTGTGCGAAATATTGTTGAGGGCTGCGCAGAACTGGGCATTGGGTACCTTACCCTGTATGCTTTCTCTACCGAAAACTGGGATCGCCCGCAGTATGAAGTGATCGGCTTAATGGAGCTGCTGGTAACTACGATCAGAAATGAAGTGGAAAGCCTGAAAAAGAATGGTATTAAGCTTCACGTTATCGGCGACCTGAGTATGCTGCCGGCTTATGCACAGAAAGAATTAAACGAGGCCTTAGAGATCACAAAAGATAATAAAGGACTTCACCTCATCATGGCGCTCAGCTACAGTGGGCGGTGGGAACTGTTGAATGCAGTTAAAAGTATTGCCTGGGAAGTGAAAAATAATAAACTGAACATTGAAGAAATTGACCAGAGTACTTTGCAGCAATACCTCTGCACCAGCGCCTTTCCCGACCCGGAACTAATGATTCGTACCAGTGGCGAGTACCGCATATCCAATTTCCTGCTTTACCAATTAGCATACGCCGAACTGTATTTCACCTCCGTACGATGGCCGGAGTTTCGTAAAGCGAACCTTTATGAAGCCATATTGGACTATCAGGGCAGAGAACGGCGCTTTGGTAAAACCGGCGACCAGGTTGATGCCTCACAAACCGTAGTTTCTTTACCAGGTGACAGCTTATAAAACAGAAAGCTGCATGGCTGTAATGCTTTGCCAACGCGGTCAAAACACGTTGGAATACACCGTCCGTTTAACAGCCTTTTTAACAAATTCGTTTGAAAATTACCGCTAAATTGCCGCACACTTACTGCCTGCTTGGCTTTCAGGGGCTGCTTTGAATCATTCCACTATGCAACAACTTTTACGCAAGGTTTCGTTCCTCTGCTGCTTTTTAGGTATTCATACTGCTGTAGTTTTTGCACAGGATACAACCGTTCCTACCTCGGTAGATCCCGCCCTCGCAGGCATCGAAACCAGCCGCGTACCCAAAGAATATACTATCAGCTCTATAAAAGTAACAGGCGTTAACTACCTCGACACTTCTATCATCACTTCCATTTCAGGCTTGCAGGTGGGTGGCAAAATACAGATTCCTGGTAGCGACGCCTTCTCCAAAGCTATTACTAACCTTTGGAGGCAGAAGCTTTTTTCAAATATTCAGATATTTATCACCGACCTGAAAGCTGATGCAGTTGCACTGGAAATCAATGTGCAGGAACGCCCGAAGCTGGGCAATTTTAAATTTGTTGGAGCAAAGAAATCTGAGGCGGACGAACTACAGACTAAAATAGGCCTTGCAAAGTCAACCATCATCACTGAAAACACGCGCCTTAATGCCAAAGAAGCCATACAGAAATACTACACGGATAAAGGATTTAAAAATGTAAGCGTCCGCATCGAAGAAAAGCCAGATCCTGCTTTCGTCAATTCCAATTCTCTCACCTTTTATATTGATAAAGGCAGAAAAGTTAGGGTCAACCAATTAGGCTTTTATGGCAACGAAGAGGTGAGCGACATGAAGCTTAAAAAGGAAATGAAGGGCACAAAGGAGATGACAAAGCTTACCTTCAATCCCTCAAAAGTTCAGGGTCCTTTCGGTGCCAACGACCAGTTGTCGTTTTCAGATTACGTTAAGAACTGGGGTTTTCTGTCTTTATCCAAAACCAAATTGTTCCTCGATCCTTACTTCCGGTTTAAACTTTTTAGCGGAGCCAAGTTCGATCAGAAGAAGTTTGATGAGGACCTGGAAAAAGTACTCAACCAGTACAATGCACTCGGTTACCGCGATGCACAGGTGATTGACACCGCTTTGTATTACACGCCTGACGGGAATCTAAATATCGATGTTAAAATAGACGAAGGCCGGAAATACTATTTTGGAAACATCACCTGGAAGGGAAATACCAAGTACAGCGATTCTATTTTAAATTCTATACTTCGCATCAATAAAGGTGACACTTACAACCTCAACGTTCTTAATAAGAGAGTAGGCAAACAAATGAGTATGGAGGGTGGCGATGTCGGCGGATTGTACCAGGACGACGGCTATCTTTTCTTCAACGCAGAGCCCGTAGAAACATCGGTGTACAACGATACGATCGACCACGAAATCCGTTTACGCGAAGGACCGCAGGCTACTATTAAAAACGTGAATATTTTTGGTAACGATAAGACAAAAGACCACGTTATCAGACGGGAACTGCGCACCGTACCAGGTGAGAAGTTTAGCCGTACCGACCTTATCCGCTCACAGCGAGAATTAGCGAACCTGCAATATTTTAACCAGGAAACCATTAACCCTGGTGTAAATCCCGACCAAAACGACGGAACGGTTGATATCAACTGGAACCTGGAAGAAAAATCCTCCGACCAGCTCGAACTCTCTGCAGGCTTCGGAGGCGGAGTAGGGCTCACCGGAACACTTGGTGTGTCATTTAATAATTTTTCCATCAAAAATATTTTTAAGAAAGAGTCGTGGGACCCCTTGCCTACCGGCGACGGACAAAAGCTCAGCCTGCGTCTGCAATCGAGTGGTAAAGCTTACCAGTCGTACAACTTTTCCTTTACCGAGCCCTGGCTTGGTGGTAAGAAACGTAATTCCCTTACCTTTTCCGCTTACAAAAGTGATATCAGAACCAGCGGTGACTACACGTCGAAAGGAAGATTCGAATACAATGACTCCAGCAAATTAAGTGTGGTGGGCGTTTCGCTTTCTTTAGGAAAACAACTGAAATGGCCCGACGACTATTTCTCACTTGTTTATTCTCTGAACTACACCCAATACAACCTTAAAAATTACGCTTACTCCAGCTTCGGCTTTTCTAACGGTATTTCTAACAACGTGAGTTTGAAGCTTGCGCTCCAGCGTTCATCTGTGTTTGACCCTACATTCCCACGCAGCGGTTCAAATATGGTGGTGAGTGTACAGATGACACCTCCGTATTCCCTGATCAGCCCGGGCTCTGTAAGCCTGGAGAATCAATTTAAGAAGCCCGAGTTTCACAAATGGCGCTTTAACTCTGAATGGTTTGTTCCTATCGGCAAACCGGGTGGTTCTGATAAAAACCGCCAGTTTGTTCTGAAGCTTTCTGCTAAATATGGCTTTATGGGCCGGTACAATCGTAACCTAGAATTCTCTCCATTCGAACGTTTCCAGCTGGGTGGCGACGGACTGAATCAAAATGGTGGTGGCATCATTGGTTACGACGTAATTGCACTGAGAGGATATCCGGTTTTTGAAGAATCTAACACCGCCCACAACCCCGACATTTCCAACGCCAGTAAATACTTCACCATATTTAATAAATACAGCCTTGAATTGCGTTACCCGCTAGTTACCAATCCGAGCAGTACAATTTACGCGCACACTTTCTTCGATGCTGCTAACGGCTGGCATTCGTTTAAAGATTACAACCCTTTTCGTTTGAGAAGAAGTGTGGGTGCAGGTATGCGTTTCTTTCTTCCTATGTTTGGATTGCTTGGATTTGACTACGGTATCGGTCTCGACCGGATCAATCCCAATAACAGGGGATTGAAAGGTGCTGGTAAGTTTACATTCATGCTGGGTTTCGAGCCTGAATAAACCCAACGGAAAATTTAATTTTACATACATGAAAAAAGGTTTTTTTCTTTTATTGTGCAGCTTCTGCTTCGTACTGATTTCAAGTGCACAGCGGTATGCAATCATCGACACGAAGTATATCCTTGATAAACTTCCTGATTACAAATCAGCTCAAAAAAACCTTGATGAAGTGGCTGCCGGCTGGCAGAAAGAAATCGACAACCTGCAGCAGGACCTGAACAAGATGTATAAAGACTTCCAGGCTGAGGAGGTCATGCTCAGTGAAGATCTTCGCAAAAAAAGAGAAGACCAGCTATTTATCAAGGAAAAAGCCCTTCGCGACCTCCAGCGGCAGCGGTTTGGTTTTGAAGGCGACCTGTTTAAAAGACGGCAAGACCTGATCAAGCCGGTACAGGACAAGGTTTACAATGCAGTGCAGAAATTGGCTGTACAACGGGGATACGATTTTATCCTTGACAAGAGTGAAGGAATTACGGTTATATTTGCCGACCCAAAACTTGAAAAGAGCGAGGACATCCTGAGGGAGTTAGGGGTTCGGAATTAAAAGATTGTCAAAGCCGAATTTCCTCCGCAACCAATTCTACCAAAAAAGTATCATCAATAAAACATCACAAAAATCTCATGAGCAAGTTCAAATCATTTGTTGTAGCAATCGTACTCTTTACAGGACTCAGTGCATCGGCACAAAAAACCGGGTATATCAATTTAGATCAGGTAGTTGGTCTTATGCCTGAAGTTGCAAAGGTTGATTCTATGCTTCAGAAATACCAGGCAGATTCTTTGAATCCGCAGTTTGCCTATATGGTTTCTGAGTACAATAGAAAAGATAGCCTGGTAAACAGTAAAGATTCTTTGAAAACCCCTGCTGCTGTTCGTGCACAGATCAGGCAGGAACTGGAAGGGATGGCTTACCAAATTCAAAACTGGCAGCAGATTGTACAAAACGCCCTGCAGGGAAAGCAATCGGAAATACTGGAGCCCATTTACCGGAAGGCAATGACGGCGCTTAATGCAACTGCTAAAGAGGGCGGTTATTCTTATGTATATAACAAGGAAGCATTGTTGGTGGCACCACCGGCTGATGACCTTCTGCCATTGGTTGCAAAAAAACTCAATCTTAAAATTCCAACAGCTACGGCAGGCGCCGGAGCTCCGCCACGGAGATAAAAAATAAAAAGCTCAACATCCCGCCCTCGATCAGGCGGGATTTTTTTGTCCTTTGGTGAAGCTTGTTAAAGGAGCTTTGCCTGCGAAGACGGAACCGGTGCCATCATCCGGAATTTG
>JBGTIL010000060.1:0-3849 GCA_041745695.1 Chitinophagaceae bacterium
AGCCGGTCTGCAAGAAAAATGTCTTCCATCGCATTGCCCGATTTATCAAGCATCGCACTGTATACATCAATAAAACCCGCGTTCTTTTGCCCTGCCAAAAACGTTTTTATGGCACTGTTGACCTTTTTCATTTCCGGCATCAGGTGCTTGCGACTGGGGCTTGGCTTTAGTGAAACGAAATGAACAACTGCCTGGGGCAGGTTTTGCCGTATCATACCGTACAGGGTTTCAAAACGGGCCACTACATGGGCTGCCTTCACTGTGTCCGACGAAGCCAGGTCGTTTTCTCCGCAATAGATCAATACCTGCTTAGGGTTATAAGGCAGTATCACGTCGTACGCATAGCGTATCACATCCGGCAGACTTGAACCTCCAAAGCCCCTGTTGATAATCCTGTATCCTGGAAAATAATCGCTCACATCTTTCCAATTAGTAAAAGAGGAACTGCCCACCAGCAGGATACTTTGCTCCATGGGCTTTGACGCACTATCCTCCTTTTTAAAACGAAGTATATCATTCCAGAACGGAGGGCAGCTATTCTGTGCAAAAAGGGTGGTGAAAGGTAATAGCAGGCAAATTAAAAACAGTGATCTCTTCATTCTTAAATCTATTTTTTAAGCTACGAGTAAAACTTTTTGCAAAAGGCTGGACGGGCGATTATCAGCACGAGTACTTCCGATGTCTGGTTACTATTTGCCAGAAACATCGCTTTATGTGCCATGCCTCATCTGATAGATGAATATACCAAAACTTATGGCAGCTGCCATTAATACCATAATGTAAAAAATGTTCTTACTATCCTTCGGTCATGCTATTTCAAAAGTTGGTATTTTAGTTTTCAATCTTATCATCTCTTCAACAAATAAACAAATTGTATGCAACGCATTGCTATGTTAGGAACCGGATTCATCGGAAGGTTTTATGCTGATTCGTTACAGGGCTATCGCAGTCGCGATACCATTGTGTCTGTGTATTCCAGGAAAGAAGAAAGCGTGCAGCAATTTGCAAAGGATTACGACGTAGCGCATACCACTACTAATATGGAGGAATCCATTGCCCACCCCGACGTTACGATGGTGTGCGTATCACTTCCGAATCACCTGCATGAAGAAGCGGTGTTACTGTGTTGCAAGCATAAAAAAGGAGTGATGGTAACCAAGCCCCTGGGACGTAACGCGGCCGAAGCCAAACGAATGCTGGAAGCGGCAGAGGAAGCCGGAATTTTCAACGGCTATCTGGAAGACCTGGTGTATACACCAAAATTTATTAAAGCCCATGAGAGTGTTACAAAGGGTGCTTTGGGAAGAATTTTATGGGCGAAGTCGAGAGAAACACATCCTGGCCCACACAGCGACTGGTTTTGGAATATAGAACTCGCAGGTGGCGGTTGTATGCTCGACCTGGGATGCCATTGTGTTGAAATCACGCGCTCTTACATCGGTAAGGACATCCGACCCGTTGAAGTGATGTGCTGGGCAGATACACAGGTAAAACCGATTGACGCCGAAGACCACGCCATTGCTTTAATCAAATACGAAAACGGCGCCATCGCTCAATTTGAAGTAAGCTGGACCTTCAGAGGCGGCCTCGACTTGCGTGATGAAGTGATGGGCACGGAAGGCACCATCTGGATCAATAATTTCCTACGCACGGGCTTTGAAATGTTCACTACTGGTGGCGGGTCTGGGTATCTTTCAGAAAAGGCCGAAAGCAACACGGGCTGGTTGTTTCCTGTGGGTGACGAGCTCAACGAGCTGGGGTATAACCACATGTTTATGGATATGTTCAATGCAGCGGAAGCAGGCACTCAACCCAAAGAAACTTTCTACGATGGCTATGTTGTCAATTCTGTGCTAGACGCAGCCTACCGCTCAGCAAAAAGCAAACAATGGGAACCAATCCAGCTCGATGTATGGCGCGGCCAGGAAGGCGTAACGAAGCAAAGCAATCTCGTAGAGTACGACAAAGATCACTACCTCGTAAAAGAAGAGATCACACACTATGGTGCGCGGAAGCTTATTTTAAAGAACAAAGAATCCGGAAAAATTACCGAAACGGTATTGTAATACAGCAACATTAGATGTGGCAAATGCAAGTACTAACAGAGCACCGTCACACCAGCCCGGTTTGCTGATGTGACTGTGCATTGTTACTTATTTTCTTTTACACGATCGTAAAACTCATTCTGCAACTGGAGCGTTTTTGTATCGCTTTTTACAGCCTTCAAAGCTTTCACCAGTGCGTCTATTGTAAATTCTGTAACCACCTCTCCCAACTCACGCGAAGCCTTGCCACCTTCACCTGCATAATGATTAGGATAAGATCCATACCACCAGATGCCGGTATATAAATTAGGAAGCAGTAATCTCTTTTGGTTGCTTCCCGATTCGTCACCGGCACGATCCATCTTAACAAGGTCGGGGCGTAAGTACAGCAAAGTAGAAGTTTCTCTTTCGCCGGCATGCTGATCCATGGCTGCGTCAGATTTGCGGATGCGGGCTACTTGCGCATTGTAAGCCGCATCGGGTGTGGGCTCGAAAAAATACACCGCGTAAGGACGTCGTTTTTCCAACTGTGTTTGTACAAAGTAGCGGAGCATGTTGGGGTTGCCGCCATGACCGTTGATGATCACGATCTTGGTAAAGCCATTCCTGGCGATCTCAGCGCAGGTAGCGTCAAGGAGTTCCAGCAGCAAAGGACTAGGCAAAGAAAAGGTTCCGGGCTGGTGTTTGGCTTCGTAGATCTGTCCGTAAAAATAGTCTGGGAATACAACTGCGTATTCTTTTTTTGCAGCCCTGGCAGCCCACTCACGTACATGTATGAGGTCGGAGCCCAAGGGTGCGTGCGGACCGTGCTTTTCCAGTATACCGATAGGAAGAATGCAGGTTTTGGAAGATGAGTCAAGTGCCTGCGGCCAGTCGCTTGCGGTTAGTTCATCCCAGCGGGCGGGGAGTCGCTGCGCATCTGTGCCACTGGCAACAAACAGTAGCAGCAGGGAGTAAACGATAGTTTTTCTCATGACAACGAATTATAATTTTTACGGTAGTGTCTCAGTTTGAAATTTTGCTAACTTCCTGTCTTATCGTTTGATCTGCTACGTCTTGTTTCCGGTGCCGTAATAGTTCGTCCTAACAAAAATCCAATCACTGATGTTACAACGGGTATTCCAACCTCGGACGTTATTACTTTTTCAATTATCAAGACAAACAATGTGGTTACCAAAAACATTCCGAATAAAAATTGCGAAGTTGCTTGAATAGAATTTATTACTGCATTTGCCATGTTTATAGGTGCACCGGACCCACTGAAGACATGTTTCGCAGCGATTCCCATTGCATACGCATTAAATATAATAATAAGTACAGTAGCTACTCCTGCTGCCCAAAGCAAAATGCAGGAAATTGGTTGGATTGAAAGAAATACCATTTTTATTTAAAAATACCAATAAATAGGGCTGGTTACTCAGCCTTATTTATTTTGTACGAACCTCTTTTCTTTACCCCATCTTTTGGCACAAGCCTTACAATATCTTCTATTGTCATTAGCCGTCTAATCAGCCTTGCTTCCATTGCTGGTGGTACTCTTAAAGTCTTATGAATCCTTACGAAATTGTAGTAAACGAAGTGCAAGGCAACAGCATAGCAATGGTTTTCAATCTTTTTACAGAAGGCATTTGTAAGCCGTGTGAACCTTCTCATGTGTATAAGCATGGTTAAGTTTTGGCGTTTTACATAAGAGGTAGATATATGCTTCTCTTCTGGTCTGCCGCTTCCAATGTTTTTTTCTGCACCTGTGCACTCTGCAGGACTATATCTCCTATTGTTGCCTAAACCTTCTGGTTGTCCGTAT
>JBGTIL010000061.1:0-4919 GCA_041745695.1 Chitinophagaceae bacterium
AATTTTTCGAGCAAAATTTCAATGGTGTCATGCCGCTGGAGATCCTTGTTGATACAAAGAAGCGGTATGGCATTTCAAAAAACCTAAACAACCTCGAAAGGATCGATTCCTTGTCAGGCTACCTGGGTGCCCAGTCTTACATTGGAAAACCTTTGAGTGTCACCGAGGGACTGAAGTTCGCCAAGCAGGCATTTTTTGAAGGCGATAGCACTCAGTATTCCATGCCTTCCGAATATGATCTTCCTGCTTTGGGACAATACCTCGCCGTTCAAAAAGACAGTACCGGACGTGGGGGGGATGCCTTCAGCCGGCTGGTGTCTTCTTTTATGGACAGCAGTAAGCAGCAGGCCCGCATCAGCGTGAGTATGAAAGATGTGGGGAGTGAAAGGCTTCCACTGATCCTGGACAGTATCCAGGCCCGTGCTGACCAGCTTTTCGATACCGCCAGGTATAAAGTGTTGCTTACCGGAACTTCGGTCACCTTTTTAGAAGGAAGCCGGTTCATCATCAACGGGTTGAAAGAAAGCATTTTCTGGGCTTTTCTCCTGATCGCTGCCTGCATGCTTTATCTCTTTCGTTCCCTTCGCATCCTGGTATGCTCACTGCTTCCCAATGTGATCCCCCTTGTAATTACTGCCGGTGTTATGGGTTGGGTAGGTGTACCGCTGAAGCCTTCTACGGTTCTTATATTCAGTGTGGCGCTCGGAATAGCCATAGATATCACCATTCGGTTCCTGGTTAACTACAAACAAAATCAAAGTGCTGCTCCGAATGTGCGTGACAACGTGGTTCAAACGATCCATTCCACGGGATTGAGTATTATCTACACCTCGGTGGTATTGATTGCCGGATTTGTTATTTTTTGTTTCAGCGGTTTTGGTGGAACACAGGCGCTGGGCTGGCTAACATCGCTCACCCTTGTGGTTGCTACGATAGCAAATTTGACACTGCTGCCAGCGCTGTTAATAAATTTGTCGAAGCCCGCTAAATGATTGTTTTGAAAGATCCGGGCATGAAACGTTATTTACAATTTTGAAAGCAGTAGGAACTTTTTCTGTTTGAATAATCGCTGAAAGCCAAGCAGAAATTCCCAAGATGCGCTGCATTTGTAGCGATGCAAAAAATAGAAACGTCTTGTAAAAAGTAATTGGTTGTTTGTCACAACTGTGAAATATCTCGGTGTTGCAACATTTTTCTGTTAATAAATATTAAATTTGGTGCAGCATTTCAAAACGCCCTGCGGTCTGATACAATAGGCGTGCAGGAAATCTTACACGCATTTTTAAACAATACATAATCACATGAGGAAAGTTCTAATGCTTCTGCTTGGAGTATTTGCGGTATGTACGCAACTCCTGGCTCAAAAAACTATTACTGGTCGGGTACTTGATGCCGCCGGAACTGGTGTTCCTAATGCGAGCGTTCGGGTGCGGGGCACTTCGCTTGGCACAACCACAGGTTTGGATGGTAGTTTTACCATTGCAGTTCCCGCAAATGCAAACATTTTAATCATTTCTTCGGTGGGTTTTGCTGAAAGGCAGGTTACCATTGGCAATGAAGCTTCGATTAGCACAACTCTATTGGCCACTGATGCAGCTTTACAGGAAGTAGTAGTAGTGGGTTACGGAACACAATCTCAGAGAACCAGGATACAGGCTGCGTCGGTAATCCGGGCAGACGAATTTACCAACACCCCTATATTATCACCCACACAGGCACTCCAGGGCAGAGCTGCTGGCGTAAACATGGTGAACTCTTCTGGTTTGCTTGGTGCGGCACCAAATGTTCAGGTGAGAGGCGCTTCCTCACTCCTGGGTGGTACCCAGCCGCTGTATGTAGTCGACGGTGTTCCGCTTAACGACGATGTGCTTTCAGGTGCTCAAGGAGGCGGTACTGGTTTGAGTCCACTTCTGGATCTGAATCCTAATGATATCGAATCGTTAACGGTTTTGAAGGACGCGGCAGCCGTGGCCATTTACGGAAGCAGGGGAACGAACGGCGTTATTATTATCAAAACAAAACGAGGAACAAACAACGCCAAAACGAGAATCAACCTTGATTACTATACGGGTATTTCCAACCCAACCAGTTTACCTGATCTGCTCAATGGAGACCAATTCCGGACTTTTGTGAAGGATTACAGATTCGCGCGGAATCCAAGTGCTCCGGCGCCTGTCTTTCCTGCTGGGGATTTCGACTGGGTCAATGCAGTTGTGCGCCAGGGTAACATAAATTCCTATTCTTTATCTGCAGCGGGGGGTAACGAGAAAACACGGTTCTACCTTGGTGGCTCCTATTTCACTGAGCAGGGGTTTACGATTGGCAATGATATTAGAAGGCTTTCGGGGCGTTTGAATCTGGATCATGAAATTTCCAGCCGCATCAAAGTAGGGGCTAATCTAAGCTTGTCTAACACGAACAGCGACAGGATCGGAGTAGAAAATAACACGTTTGCTCCTCTTACTGCAGCTGCGCTGTTTCTACCGTACGTACAACCGCGTGATTCGGCGGGTAATTTCCAGAATACTGGCTTCATTGCCAACGTTTTGGCAATTGAAGACCTGAATACCAATGCATTTTTATCCAGCCGCGCGACGGGTAATGCCTTCGTGGATATAGGAATAATCGACAATTTGAAATTCCGAACAGACTGGGGCATCGATAACGTTCAGATCGAGGAAAGGACCCGCAGCGTAAACATAGTTACTGCAGGTGGGTCAGCCTCAAGGGCTATCCAGCAAAACCGGAAGTGGCTATCTACCAATACGCTTAATTATGAAAAACGTTTTGGAGAGCATTTTACGGGGGGCTTGTTAGGTCAGAGTCTCGAAAAAACCGACTATGATAATGTCACTGCGGCAGCTGCAGGATTTCCAAGTGACCGCCTCCCAAATGTTGCTTCAGGTGCTACACCTACCACGACATTTGCTTCACGGAGCGCGTATGCTTTAGCATCGTATTTTGGGCGGTTTAACTATCGCTTCAAGGAGCGCTACCTATTCGAAGCTTCTGCCAGGCGAGACGGTTCTTCGAGGTTTGGTAGCAAATACAGGGAAGGAACCTTTTGGGCCGTGTCGGGCGGGTGGATCATTTCAGCCGAAGAATTTTTCAAGAGCGTGGGCTTTATTAATGATCTGAAATTAACTGCGAGTTACGGAACATCGGGCAGCGATCGCATAGGTGGAGATTTTCCGTCTTTAGGACTTTTTACTGCCGGAATTACCTCTGATTACGGTGGCGCATCAGGTTTGAATCCAAGCCAAATCGCAAATCCAGACCTTAAATGGGAAGAGACCAGGCAATGGGATATCGGATTTTCTACGGCGATGTTCAAATCACGGGTTAACTTGAATTTCAATGTGTATAGAAAACTCACCGAGAATAACCTAATTGGTGTACCGCTTCCCTTTACAACCGGCTTTCCAAGCGTTAATCAAAACATTGGCCAAATTGAAAACAGAGGAGTTGATATTGAACTCAACACAGTAAATGTTCGTTCACAAAACTTTCAGTGGAACACGGCCGTGAATTTTGGTTATTTGAACAATAAAGTAATTTCATTACCGAGTAATAAAGATGAAGTTGGACGTGATCACCTTGTACTTTCTGGAGCACAGCGTGCAATCGTCGGGCACTCGAGAAATACTTTCTATATGATCCAGTACCTGGGTGTCAATCCTACCACGGGAGACGCCGAGTGGTTAGACAAGACTGGGAAACCAACCACTGCACCAACTGCTGCAGACAGGCAGATTGTAGGAACAGCACTTCCTAAATTCACCGGCGGTTTTACCAACAATTTTCGCTTTCGCGAATTTGATCTTTCTGCATTTTTTAATTTTTCCTACGGCAACAAAGTGTTGATTAGTGGATTGGAATTTCTTGAAAATCTGGGAACCGGTTCTTTTAATAAGACCTCCAACGTGTTGGACTACTGGCGCGCTGCAGGCGACCGGGCCTTTGCTCCGAGCTTGTCAAGCACTACTGCCCCGCTATTCAATCAGCAATCAACCCTGCAATTACAAAATGGATCTTATGCACGGTTGAAAAACCTGTCACTGGGTTATAGATTGCCCCGAAGCATTACTGAGAGGACGAACTTTATCAGCAGCGCCCGTTTTTATGTACTGGCACAGAATCTTTTCATTATTCAAGACAAGAATTTCCGGGGTCCTGATGCCGAAGTTTCGGCTAATGGTGGCGCTGTAGTGCAAGGGGAATCATTCTTTGCGCTGCCGCAGTCGAGAACTTTTACGTTCGGAATAAATATTGGCTTCTAAAACAAAACCGAGTTTCATGAATTTGTGTAAAATATTATTTTTCGGTCTGCTGCTGATCAGCATCGGATCCTGCAAAAAAGAACTAGCTATCCAACCCGAGCAAGCTGTTCCCGACCAGGTGGTGTTTACCACCAGGGCGGGAGCTCAGGCAGCTTCATTGGGTGTTTATAGCACCGCCCAATCTCTGGATGTTTTCGGAGGTCTGCCACTGATCATCGGTGACTACCAGGCCGATAATGTGCAGTTCGTGGGTTCCTTTCCCACACTTCAGGACATTAATCAATTTCTTACTTTATCAACAAACGGAAGTGTGGGTCCTATCTGGCAAAATCACTATCGAGTGATACTAAGAGCCAATTCAGTGATAGATCGCGTCCCTGGAATTATTGAACCTGGGTTTACAGATGTACAGAAGAAACCTATTATAGCAGAAGCGAAATTCATGCGTGCACTGACCTACTTCCAGCTTGTAAATCTGTTTGCCCAACCGTACAATTGTGGTAATGGATCTACTCTGGGTGTACCACTCGTATTGAAAGAGTTTGTTGCAGGTCAGATAGAGTTTCCTCCAAGAAGCACAGTGAATGAGGTTCATCTTCAAATCAGGAAAGATCTAGACGAGGCTTTAGTAGACTTACC
>JBGTIL010000062.1:0-3078 GCA_041745695.1 Chitinophagaceae bacterium
ACCCATCTTCGTATGCCAGCATCCAAATAAATGCGTCAGCCAATGTATTGAACGCTCGTAAGTAGTAATCATCGGTGCTGAATCTAAATTACGGACTAGGTAATCTCACTGTAAATACTGTTCCATCTATTTCAGAGGAACTCGCCTCAATAGTGCCGTTATGCCCCTCAACAATTTCACGTGCGATAAACAGACCGAGTCCAAGACTGGTCGATGGATGAGAGTGCGATCCCTTAGCTGATAATTGAATCAAAGGGTTAAAAATTACCTGCAATGATTCGGGCGGTATGGGGCGTCCAAAGTTTTTCACCTCAACGATAATTGTTTCCAAGTCCTTGCGCGCCGAAAGCGTAATGTGCTTTCCCTCTTCACTGTACTTTGCCGCATTTATTAGAAGATTCGATAAAACCTGTTGAAAGCGTGCCGGGTCAAAATAGCTGTCAAGATTACCCGTAACTTCAAAATTAAAAAGCGCGTTGGGATAGGCTAACTGGACTTCATCAATCGCTGTCCGACAGACGTCTCCGATGTTTACCGCTTCAGGTTTGACCGGAATTTTTCCGCCGATCTGCCCGCCAGCATATTCAAGCAAATCCTTGATCATTCTGTTCATTGTCAAAACACTTCTTTTGATGCGATCTGCAACGTCTAGATGTTGAGCATCGAGAGCTTCTGATTTTATAAGAATGTACGAAGCCATCTGAATAGACGATAACGGTCCTCTTAGATCATGTCCGAGAATAGCCAGAAATGTCTGCCTCGATTGATCGACTGCATTTGAATAACTAGAAATTGATTCAGCCAGTGCCTGATCGATGGCTTCATTAAAGCGCGTCATGTCATCAAACTCCGACTCGTCAAACTCAGTAAGTCTTGACTTCCATAATCTAATGACGCTTGCTCTTAATGCGCGATATTCACTGCCTAATTGCTCTAAATCAAAGCCTGCAATCTGCCTTAAAGCACCGTGGGTTGTAGCTGCTGTTTCCTTACCTGCCAGAGCATAAGCCAATCCTTTTGATTTATCCGAGTGCTCCCGGTCAGTTTGATCGGGAGCAATGTCTTTTGCGGTAGCTTCCAGAATCAGTTTGGCGTGGTCGCGCAGGGTTAAGGAATCCATTGTTTCGGCTGCCGGGTGAATCGTATTGGCAAAAGACTCCCACTCGACAAGGATTTCTTCCATGTTCTCGGTAATGAATTTCGACAATCTCATAAAAGTTGGGTAAATATGTGTATTCTTTTATTTGGCGTAAAGCTATTTGGTATCGTTTAGGAATAGAGTAGATGCAAAACAATAGGTTTCAAGTCCGCCCGAAACTTGAATGTATTTAGAATAAAATAGCATATCCGTGTGGGCTAGTGTATGGTTGCAAAGGATAATTTCACCGTATAATTCGTTCTATAAATACAAAACTTCCAAAAGTGCTGATCACCAGAGCGACCGGGCAGGTCGGTAGTAGAACTATCGATTTTCTTTTATCAAATAAAGAAATTGAAATCGTGGCGGCGGTTCGTTCGCCGAAGAAAGCCGCTCCCTTTACTGCTCAAGGAATTGCCACGGTTATTCTTGATTTCGATGACGAGCACACTCATCTGCCAGCTTTTGAAGGTATTGAGCAGGTTTTAATCCTGACCGGTTATACCGTTGATATGCTGAGACAGAGCAAGGCTTTGTTAGATAACGCAAAAAAACGGAGTGCTGCACGTAGTTCACCTCGGTGCCTGTGGTCGCGACGATACGACTGTTGCCCATTGGGCGCGGACTTGTAGTAAAGGCTTCCCCAACAAAAAAACAATGTGCTTTTACCAGTTATGACTGTTTTATATTAGTTATCTCGGTGTGATCCGAATAGAAGACGAATCCTTATTTTGTTTCTTCTTTACTTCAAATTTTCTTTTTGCATTTCTTATTTCTTTTTCTGCCCGCATCCAGTCATCGTAAATTCCTTGCAAATAAGCAGCGACGGCTAAATTCTTGATGTAAATATTATCCCGCCTGAAAAACATCGGAACCATTGGTAATTTACAGTTTTCTTCTAACTCGAATGATTTGATTTTAATATTTTGCATCTTGCTCACGACAATCTCCCCTTTTGGATATAATTTGGTACAAGCGTGAAATGATTGTCCTTTCTGTGTTCGTCCACCAGCAATTGATTGGATTGAATAGTGTAAGCCAGAGCAGCAAGCAAGTCCTTTTTGGATAGTTCTTTAACCGGCTCGCCAAGAATATTTATTTGATTAGCCTTGTTCAAAAGCTTGGCATACTCGGCGGCACCAAAACAATCTTGTAAAACATTTCGTGTTGAATTCATTTTTTACTGTCTCCTTAATCGCCTCAGGGAAAAGTTTTTTGATAGAAAGGACAACTCAAGAGTCAAAAAGAGGCTGTAAAGTAGACTTGGCTTTTGCAGCTTCTCAGCAAACCTTTAGCGTCCTCTCCCATCCATTTATAGACGGTTGTAGTAATCAGACTAAATTTATGTTTTATTTACCATAATCCTGTTGCCGGTTTAATTTTTGGCAGACGTTTGAAATTATTCTCTTCTAGATGCGCTGTATGCTCTTGTTTAGTTTGCCCGGTAAAACTTAGTACAGGCGATAACTCTTCTTTAATAAATTCCTTACTTGGCTCACCAAAGAGATTGATTCTGTTTAGGTTTTTTGGTAATTCGGCTAACTTGGCAGTGTCTAAACTTGCTCGTAAAATATTTAGTGATGTTTTCATTTTATTAACTCCTTTGTTTCTCCTTCTTTTGCCATAGGCAAAAAAGGTTTATGCCTTGAAGAACAACGCTAGGAGACGAAAAAGAGGCTGCAAAGCACACTTGGCATTTGCAACCTCTCGGCAAATCTTTGGTGTCCTTCTTCGATATGCCTACGAGGTTAGCTGTCGGGCTGGAAGCGAAGAAGTCTTCTTCTGATCTCTCAGATACGCCCCGTGTTTTGCTATACTGCAAAACTTTGGTTCCCCCGTGTTATTTCTACGAATGAAACAACTTCGGCGATTTAGTTTGTGTTAATTTATACAGAATAATTATGTGAATCAACAGTAGAAAACTAACAAAAGCAAAGCAA
>JBGTIL010000063.1:0-21819 GCA_041745695.1 Chitinophagaceae bacterium
ACCAGGAGGCGTACCGGATCGTGCACCTCAATCATTTGCAGGGGAAGCCCCGGACGCAGGTCGTGCAGGGGGATCTTTCTTTTATCGAGCAAGGTATCGGGTGCCGCTTCCACCGCGCATATCATTCCTGACCACCCCCGGTGACTGAACTGCTGATCGAACAGGTACTCGGTGTAGTAAGCGCTGTTTCCTACGATGGAATTCAATAGGCTGGCAACGGTTGGATTTTCTTCTAAAAAGATCCGGCGAACTTTTTTTGTTTTGAAAAAACTGGTGAAGCTCGATGTCTCCAGGCTTCGTATGGAAGCAAGAAAACCTTCTTCTGCCAGCGGAAATTTCCAAAGCGATATGCCCTGGTCGAGGTAGCTGCCGAGCACCCGAAAAAGTAACGGCTGCACCAGGTTATCAAGATCGATATTGTACAGGCGTTTCCAGTTCCCCCGCAACATGCCGATCCTGGGAACAACGGAAGTATCATAAGATCCATGCAGTAGCTTTTCTTTCCAGGCTGGAGCCTGGGCCGCGCCTTTTGTCTCTTCCAAAACCTTCTGCAGTACATTGTCTTTGATACGACCGATCTTGTACAGGTCGCGGAACTCCGTTAACTGCAAGGTTACCTGGTAGCCAAAGATTTTTGAGGCAGTAAAAATTGCTTCAAAAAATTTGAGATCCTGGAAGGCATGCAATGAGTTATGGTGTATGAAATCTTTTAAAGGCGTTTGCGTTGGAAGATAATGCCGGAGGTCATGCAGCACTTTTTGCTCATCAAATAAAAGAGGCGCGTTCGGTTCCGTTGTGTCTTCCGCAACTGGAACCCCGGACGCTGTGTTCCTACTGGAATTCATGGGGTTAGTTTTGTGCACTAAGCATGTCGGCTTTTTCAGCAGGTGTAATCCGTTCCATTTCGGAATGAACATGACTGGACTCTTCCATTTTATAAGCCTCCTTAAAATTCCGGAGACTGACTGATATGTTTTTGTCCTTGGAACCGAAGTTCAGAAAATCGCGTAAAAGCTCCAACACATCATAATCTATATAAACCGTATTGGCAGCATCAATGACTACTTTGCTGTTCTCAGGCAGGTGGGCAAGGGTTTGCTTTAAGGCTGCTTTGTTCAGGAAAGAAACCTCCTGTGCCAGATCGATATAGATGGTATCGCCTGCATGATGCTGCTCCTTCTTAAAGAAATAAGCCAGCTTCATGTTACCCCTCAGGATAAAGAAAATGCTCACTGCCAGGCCAATGCCCACACCCTTCAGCAGGTCAGTTAAAACCACGGCTAATACTGTGACTATGAAGGGCGCAAACTGGTGCTTGCCATTGTGCCACATATGCTTAAATACTTTGATGCTTGCCAGCCGGAACCCGATCATAATCAGTATGGCAGCCAGGCAGGCCATCGGTATTTTATTCAGTAGGTTGGGTATGGCGAGCACCGTTAAAAGTAGAAAAACGCCATGTGCCACTGCCGACAATTTGGTTCTGGCACCTGCATTTACATTAGCGGAAGTACGTACAATTACAGAGGTCATGGGCAGGCCGCCGATCAGTCCGGACAGGATGTTACCAAACCCCTGGGCTTTTAATTCGGTGTTGGTATTGGAATAGCGTTTTAGCGGATCCATTTTATCCCCGGCTTCCAAACACAGGAGCGTTTCAATGCTGGCCACAATTGCAATGGTTGCACCCGTTATCCATATCTTAGGATTGGAAACCGCGCTGAAGTTCGGGGTCGTGAACTGGCCAAAAAATTCGCTGACAGAAGAAGCAGTTGGCAAGGTAACGAGATGGGTCTGCGTAATAAACAGCGCGGAATTGCTGGCTTTGAATATTTCATTCAGGATGATTCCAACCACCACCACCACCAGGGCGCCTGGAACGGCTTTCAGCTTCTTTAAAAACAGCACTTTGTTAAAAGCAATAAGAATGGCAAGTGAAACGATAGACACAACGACAGCGCCCGGGTGCACATTGTTGATGGCACTGATGATCTCTGTAAAAAAACCTTGTTCCGGTCCTTCCAGGGCAAACCAATCGCCTTCATTAGCGGTGTCGTAACCAAAAGCATGTGGTATTTCTTTTTTGATGATAATGATACCAATGGCTACCAGCATGCCTTCAATAACAGCAGTGGGAAAGTAGGTTGAGATCCCACCTGCCTTCAGAAATCCCAATGTCAACTGGATGACGCCCGCAGCTACAACGGCCACCAGAAACGTTTCGTAGCCTAGGTCGGTTATGGCAAGGAGTACAATGGCAATCAGTCCGGCAGCAGGCCCAGAAACACTAACATTGGAACCACTTAAAGCACCCACCACAATGCCGGCAATCACTCCCGTGATAATACCGGCAAAAGGTGGTGCCCCGCTAGCTACAGCGATACCCAGGCAAAGCGGCAGGGCTACTAAAAACACTACCATCCCTGACAGCAGGTCTGATTTTAAATACTTTGTACTAAAACTCATATGATTGACTGTTTATGGCTGGTAATGTTGGACGTAGAGCTCACTGCTAATTAGCCACAGCCGCCTGCACGTCCTCGCGGCTTTTTTTCGTCAGGTTTTTAAAAAAGTCCACCTCCCCACTTTCAATATTATACACGCCGCCAACGATGCCAATTTTGCCTGCCGCAAATAATTCCTTCACGATCTCGCTCTTGGTCAGAATTTCCTCTAAACTGTTTTCTACATTGGCGTAGGCCACTTTATCGGCAAAAAGGTAATCGTCACCATCCCGAAGCAAAGCCTTGCTGATAGAGGGATGTATGCGTTTTAACAGGTCGGTGATATGTCCGTCTGTGATCCCTGCCTCCGCGCTCCGAATCGCGCCACACTCTGTGTGACCAAGTACCATTAGTACTTTGGAGCCAATGTACTTTACTGCATATTCTATACTGCCCAGGATATCGTTATTCACTATGTTCCCGGCCACCCTGATACTAAATAGGTCTCCGAGGCCCTGGTCGAAGATCAGTTCTACCGAAGTACGCGAATCCATACAACTCAGGAGTACGGCGAAGGGATACTGACCCTCCCTTGTTTGGTTGATCAGTTGCAAATGGTCGTGGTCAGCTTTGAGGTTACTAATGAACCTTTCATTACCCTTACGTAATAACTCGAATCCCTGATAGGGCGTTAGATTTTGCAAAAATTCTTTTGAATGCTTTTTCATTGTCGTTCTATTTTGAAGCTGCTGCTGAACAGCAGGATTAGCGTGATTTTTTAAAGAGGAAGGAAGACAGCAGGCACATAGGATGGCTGCTCGCTATACAATAAATACCGGTTAAACCGTATCAGTGATTAAAGGAGAACGATTGCATTAGGGGGTGGCACCTGCACTTTGCCATGATAGGCAACGTAGTCGTCGGCGTTCTCACATTTGTGGTAGCGCAGAGAGATTAGAAGAAAAGACTCTTCTACATGATGATCGTGGAGATATTCTTCAGAGAAACTGCCGGTACCGCCTGATGTTTTTTCTTCACCAGATCCAACGGGACATTCTTCGTCTGCCCGGTCCATGGCGGTAGCTATACTTCCTGATTGACCTTTTGCCTGGTCGAGTTGCTGGCTGGCGTAAACGAAGGGAGTGCTCACCGTGAGCCACAATAAGGTGCATATCATAAAAACGGCAGATACGACTGCCAAACTGCTATATGTCTTTCTTATTCCCTTCATGAAAGTGCTGCAAATTAGCACATTAGATTTTTTTAGCCAAACCCATTAAACCGGCGCTACAGGTTGCCGCTGCCGGAGGAGTTTAAATAGCTGTTGTGAGTAAGCTCACACTGCAAAACATCCAAATTCATTAAACAAAACAGTACTAAACCCCCTAAATTATAAAGCTTAATTAACCTGACGCTGCGATTAGGAAGTATTTTTGAAGCAAACCTGTATATGAAGCCATACGAGGTGCTGCTACAGGAAAACAGGCTCTGGGCGGAAAGAAAGCTATCTGAGGATCCTGAATATTTTCAACGCTTGGCCCATTTGCAAACTCCTGAGTTTCTGTGGATCGGCTGCAGCGACAGCCGCGTACCTGCCAACGAGATCACAGGAACCCAACCGGGCGAAATTTTTGTACACCGTAACGTGGCCAACCTGGTTGTAAATACCGATGTCAACCTGCTAGCAGTACTTGACTACGCAGTGAACTACCTGAAAGTGAAACACATCATTGTATGCGGACACTATGGATGCGGAGGCATCAAGGCAGCGGCATCTAAAACCGACTTCAAGCCTGTGCTGAACATGTGGTTGCGTAACATTAAAGATGTATACCGGATCCACAAGTCAGAAATAGACAATATCCAGGAGGAAGAAACCCGGCTGAACCGTTTGGTTGAGTTGAATGTGCAGGAACAGATTTACAACCTGGCTAAAACATCCATTATACAACGCTGCTGGATTCAGGAAGGCCGCCCCGACCTTCACGGCTGGGTGTACGGACTAAAAGATGGCATCATCAACCCGGTTTGCGAAATGAAAACAGGTACTCCCCTCGATGAAGTGTATAAGTATAATGATCTGTAAATGCACGGGCAGCATTGTGTGCCGCCTCATCGCCTGCTGCTCGCGGAGTAACTTAGTATGAAGAACTGTAAACAACAGGAGCCGCCTCATCCCCCAGCCCCTTCTCCTCGCGGAGAAGGGGAGTTTGGTCGCTTTTATTTTTTCTGTTTTGCCTTGTTTGCCTTCCATCAACCGACAGCCCCATGCCGAAAATATTTGTTCATATTAGGCGCGCCGTTTTATATTTAAGCACACGAACACACACATGGCAGAACATAAAGGAATCTGGAAGGTCATAATGGCTTCTTCAGCAGGTACACTCATCGAATGGTACGACTTCTACATATTTGGTAGCCTCTCTACCATCATTGCCGCCAAGTTCTTCCCTTCAGAAAACCCCACGGCTGCCCTGCTATCAACCCTGGCTACCTTTGCTGCCGGCTTTATCGTGCGACCGTTTGGTGCTTTGGTATTCGGAAGGCTCGGCGACATCATCGGCAGAAAATACACTTTCCTGCTTACCCTCGTACTCATGGGTCTATCCACTTTCCTGATTGGCTGCATCCCTTCCTACGCCACGATTGGTGCCTGGGCGCCCGTGTTGGTGCTCCTTCTCAGGCTGCTGCAGGGACTGGCCCTTGGCGGCGAATATGGAGGTGCAGCTACTTATGTGGCAGAACATGCACCCGCCAACAGGCGCGGATTTTTCACCAGCTGGATACAAACCACCGCCACACTCGGACTGTTCCTATCCCTCGGTGTGATCCTCTCTATCAGAAGACTGGTTGGCGTAGAAGAATTCACACAAGGCAATGGATGGCGCTACCCGTTTCTTCTTTCTATTGTGCTCGTGATCGTTTCTATTTTTATCCGCCTTAAAATGCAGGAATCACCACTCTTCCTGAAGCTTAAACAGGAAGGCAAAACCGCTACCAATCCTTTAAAAGAAAGTTTTGGAAAACGCGAGAACTTTAAAATGGTCTTGCTTGCCCTTTTTGGAGCTACTATGGGGCAGGGCGTTATCTGGTATACAGGACAGTTCTACGCCCAAAGTTTTATTCTTACCAAGTGTAACATAGAGTTCGAGCAGGCCAATACGATCATCCTGATTGCCCTGGTTATTGCCACACCGTTCTTCGTGTTGTTCGGCGCTTTATCCGACAAGTGGGGGCGCAAAGGCATCATGATGATGGGCATGTTACTGGGCATTCTCCTGTACCGGCCCATCTTCGGAAAGTTGTACGAGATTGGCGACACTTCAGGTAAAACCATGGTGGCCGCGCCCCTTGCAAGTCTTGCCGGCGGCGGCGCTGCAACAGCTAACATCACCCGCTTTACCGACGGCACCAGCGTGAAAACAATAGCTGCATCCGCTACCAGCCCTGCAAAAACAGAAACAACACTGAGCAACAGCGGCAAATGGCAGATGATAGCACTCGTAGCCCTCATGGTGGTTTTTGTTGCCATGGTATACGGACCGATAGCGGCTTTCCTGGTTGAATTGTTTCCGACCCGCATCCGCTATACTTCTATGTCGCTGCCCTACCACATTGGCAACGGCGTGTTTGGCGGCCTGGTCCCATTCGTAGCCACGCTGATCACTACAATCCCAGGTACCAATTATCTCTCAGGATTGTGGTACCCAATCGGCGTTGCAGCCCTCTGCCTTGTGATCGGCACGCTGTACCTCTCCAATAAAAAATCATCGTATGATGTGTAACCACCTCAGTAAATTATTTACCGAACAAAGGTGTTTCATGGCATCGTCCCTTGCGTCGCCCTCGTGTACTGCAGTACCAGGGGCATCTTCACCATTCCACATCGGTCAGGTTTTTCCGGCTACACACAACTTCACCGCAAACCCTTTTGTATGAATCACCTGAAACGTTACCTCGGACTTGTATGGATGGTCGTCGGACCTCTTGCCATTGTGCTGCTGCTTCAAAGTGCGATCTCTAATATAGTTGCCGGCGGCAACGGCGACATCAACAAACCACTTCCCTGGGTTATTATCATCGCCATCTTTACTCCCATAGCCATTGGGCTTACCATCTTTGGCTGGTATTGCTGGAAGGGCGATTACACCGGTGACCAGACCCGGATGCATGACTAAACGAGGGAAACTTAGCAAGCGGTTTACCTATCTTTGAAACATGTCCATTGAAGTAAAAGGGTTGAGCAAAAACTATGGCGCACAAAAAGCGGTGGATGGCATTTCCTTTACCGTGAACAAGGGCGAGATCGTTGGCTTTCTTGGTCCCAATGGTGCCGGCAAGTCCACCACGATGAAGATGATCACCGGCTACCTGCAACCAGATGCAGGAACCGTCATAGTGAGTGGGATTGACGTACGCAAAAATCCACTTCAAGGCAAAACAATAACGGGCTATCTCCCCGAATCCAACGCACTGTACTACGACATGTACATCAGAGAGTACCTCGGCTTCACAGGCGATATGCACAGGATAAAAAACAAAAAAAGCCGGATAGAGGAAATCATCAAATTGGTTGGATTGACACCGGAAAGCAGTAAAAAAATCGGCCAGCTATCGAAGGGCTACAAACAGCGGGTAGGGCTCGCGGCAGCATTGATTCATGACCCTGAAATACTGATCCTGGATGAGCCCACAAGCGGCCTGGACCCTAACCAGATCGTTGAAATAAGAAACGTGATCAAAGAGCAGGGAATGCATAAACTGGTACTTTTTTCTTCGCACATTCTCGGCGAAGTGGAAGCCATCTGCGACCGCGTGATCATCATCAACAAGGGAACCATCGTTGCCGACGATCGCCTGAGCGCACTGCAAAACAGATCTGCCACCACTTTCGTTAAGGTAGCCTTTAAGGAACCGCTTGAACCGGAATGGCTCCGGCGCCTCCCCGGTGTAGTTTCAGTTACAAAAAGCGATACCTACCACTGGAGCCTGGAAACAGCCGATCCGGAGGCAGTTCGAAAGGCTTTATTAGAACTAACGGTGGAGCACAACTTAAATATTGTTTCCCTGCAAACAGCAAGCGAAAGCCTGGAAGATATATTCCGATCGCTCACCTCATCTCCACCTCTTGCCAATGCGTGACAAGGCTGTGAGCGCCAGTCCTTCAAAAGAAGAGCAGCGGCAGTTGTCGTTTAAATCGCCACTGCGTTACCCGGGAGGCAAATCCCGCGGCGCCGAAGCCATCACCGGTTATTTCCCCCCGGGGATAAAAGAATTATTGTCGCCATTTTTTGGCGGCGGCTCGGTAGAATTATTGATGGCCGCACAAGGAGTGAATGTGTTGGGCTTCGATCTTTTTAAGCCACTGGTTGAATTTTGGGAGTGCCTGCTTTCTAAGCCATTACTACTGGCAAAAGCAGTGGAAAAATGGTATCCGCTTTCAAAAGCCACATTCTACCAGCTCCAGCAGGAGCAGGTTGGTTTAAAAACAAAACTTGAGCGGGCAGCGGCTTTTTACGTAATCAACCGCTCTTCTTTTTCCGGCGCCTCACTATCTGGTGGCATGTCGCCGGGCCATCCGCGGTTCACCCTTTCATCCATACAGCGGCTGAAAGATTTCGTGAACCCTAATGTAGCAGTGGAAGCCGCCCATTTTACGCAATCTCTGCTGCGCCATAAAGACGTGTTTGCTTACCTCGATCCTCCCTATGCCATTGAGTGCGTTTTGTATGGCAAAAATGGTAACACACACAAGAACTTCAACCACGAAGAGCTATACCAAACACTAAAGCAAAGATCTTCCTGGATCCTCTCCTACAACGATTGCCCGCTCGTACGCGATCTCTACAAGGGATTTCATACCGTCATCCCCCAGTGGAAATATGGCATGTCGACCAACAAATCGTCTAATGAGGTGCTCATCTTCAGTGCCGACCTTTCTTAATTTTTGCCGCCTTAACCGAACACCTTTTCTTTGCAGGCAAAAGAGGCAGGATACATTGATCCACCCACGAATTACAGACCGACATTCTTCAACCGTAAAATCTTAAAATACCATGAGTTATATAGCCGAAATTTTTGCCCGACAAATCCTGGACAGCCGCGGAAACCCAACGGTGGAAGTAGATGTGATAACTGACGAAGGCGCAATGGGAAGAGCTGCCGTACCCAGTGGTGCCAGTACTGGTATTCATGAAGCAGTGGAACTACGGGATGAGGATAAGAAAATATATGGGGGAAAAGGTGTTTTAAAAGCCGTTGAAAATGTAAACAAGGTAATCTCTCCCGAACTTGTCGGGTTCGACGTAGCCGACCAACCCGGCATCGACCAACTAATGATCGAGTTAGATGGAACAGAGAATAAAGGAAAGCTGGGTGCCAATGCTATGCTGGCTGTGAGCCTTGCTGTTGCAAAGGCCGCTGCGGAAGAATCATCCCTGCCTCTATTCCGTTACATAGGAGGTACCAACGCCAAAACGTTGCCCGTGCCTATGATGAACATCCTGAACGGGGGAGCACATGCAGATAATAAGATCGACTTCCAGGAGTTCATGGTCATGCCTGTAGGCGCCACTACTTTCAGCGAAGGTTTACGGTGGGGTGTTGACATTTTTCACGCGCTTAAAACCGTATTGAAAAAGAAAGGCTATAGCACCAACGTTGGTGATGAAGGTGGCTTTGCACCGAACATCGGATCTAATGAAGAAGCCATTGAAACGGTATTGGTTGCCATTGAAGCCGCAGGATATAAAACCGGTTCCCAGGTAATGATTGCCATTGACGCAGCTAACAGTGAACTCTACAAAAAAGACAAGTATATATTCCATAAAAGCGATGGCAAAACGCTTAGCTCTGATGAACTCGTGAAATTCTGGACAAACTGGGTTAGGCAGTATCCTATCTGCTCCATCGAAGACGGCATGGCCGAAGACGATTGGGATGGATGGAAAGGTCTTACAGAAGCAGTAGGTGAAAAAGTACAGCTGGTAGGCGACGATTTGTTTGTTACCAATGTTACCCGCTTAAAAAGAGGCATCGACAAGAAAATTGCCAATGCCCTGCTTGTTAAAGTAAACCAGATTGGTACGATCACCGAAACGATCAACGCGGTTACCATGGCACAACATGCCGGGTACAACACCATCATGAGTCACCGCAGTGGCGAAACCGAAGACAATACTATTGCGGATCTTGCTGTAGCACTTAACTGCGGGCAAATTAAAACCGGTTCAGCATCCCGCAGCGACCGTATGGCAAAGTACAACCAGCTGATTCGCATCGAGGAATTACTTGGCTCCTCTGCCTACTTCCCTGGTGCCGCATTGAAATTCACAAAATAACATCACAGCCCCGCAAGGGGCTTTTTTATGTCTGCTCATTTAATAATAGATACCTCACCGCTCCGGGGCAAGTTTGTTTACCTGCAGCTGCTCGAACCACAGCACGTGCCCGTACTTAGAAAGCTGGCTAGGAATGAACAGCTATGGGAGTACACCAAAACATTGCTCATTAACGAACACTACGATGAACAGTTTGACAAATACATGGAGGCGGCATTCGATGACGAGTGTGAAGGTTTGTATACAGTGGGACTGCAGCGAACGTTCACCATCTTTCGAACAGGCGACAACGCAATCATCGGTATGACCCGGTTTTATGGCATCGATGAAAAACACAAACGACTTGACATTGGTTACACCTGGTACATTCCCGAAGTATGGGGACATGCACATAATAAAGAATGTAAACTGCTCCTGCTGCAATACGCATTTGATGTGCTACAATACAACCGGGTGGGCTTTCATGTAGCACATCAAAACATCCGCTCTCAAAAAGCCATTGAAAAAGTTGGAGCTTCCAAAGAGGGTTTCGTTCGAAACCACAGTTACCGCAACGACGGCTCTGTCAGGCATACCGTGCTTTACAGCATCATCAGGGACGAATGGGCGCAGGTGAAGCCGGCCTTGCAGCAGCTTCTTAGCCAATACCAGGAAGCGTAGTTTTGGGTGTAGTGAAATTGCACAGACTTCTTACCTTCATCTTTCCAAACATTCTGTATGAAATGGTTACAATTCATTCCTTCCTTTCTTCGTAATAAATACATCCTTGCGGTGATTGCTTTTAGCATCTGGATGGTGTTTTTCGATAAGGACGACCTGCTCGTACAAAGAGACAGGCGTCAGGAATTAGAGAATCTGGAAAAAAGTAAAACTTATTTTGGAGAGCAAATAGAAATAGAACGCAGCTTCTCAGAAAACCTGCGCACCAATCCCGCCACCATTGAAAAGTATGCCCGGGAAAAGTATTTTATGAAGCGTGACGGAGAAGATCTGTTCATCATCCAACCGGATGAGGGCCAATAAAATAAGCTAGGCGCACAATAAGGTTTTCCTCTTTGCGTTTACCAATCCATACAATCAAAACACTCTTTTATATTCTTTACAAGTAAAAGACCAATATGCACAACTATACACCTGAAGACCTAATTTGCTATTTATACAAAGAAACAGATGCTGATCAAACGAGGGATATTGAGCTGGCTTTGCAGAACGACTGGACCTTACGCGAAAAACTCGTGGTACTGAAAGCTTCTCACCAGCGCCTGAATACCCTCGTTGAAACGCCCCGTACCGAACTTGTCCTCAACATTCTAAGCTACGCCCGCTCCACAGAAACCATCACTTCTTAAGCAGCCTCTAACTTTCCAGCGGTTCCTTTATGACCCGAGCCGACCGCTTTTCGTTTGCGATCCAGTATTTTGAAAGAGTACTGCCTTCCCCGGAAACAGAACTTTCTTACCAGGATCCATATCAGTTGCTTGTGGCGGTTATTCTGTCGGCGCAATGCACCGATAAAAGGGTGAACATGACCACACCTGCACTGTTTAAACGCTACCCAGACTTGCCTGCGCTTGCTGCGGCCACTTACGATGACGTATTTGCAATTATACGGAGCATTTCATTTCCTGGAAACAAATCCCGTCACCTAATTGGCATGGCCAAGCTGGTAATGGAAAAATTCGAAGGCGTTATACCCATGACGGTACCCGAGCTCGTACAGCTCCCGGGCGTGGGACGTAAAACAGCCAACGTCATCACTTCTGTTGTAGACAACCAGCCAAACATGGCTGTCGATACACATGTATTTCGTGTATCCGCCCGCATCGGACTAACAATCAATGCTAAAAATCCTCTTCAAACCGAACTTCAGCTGATCAAATACGTTCCAAGGGAAATCGTTGCTAAATTCCATCACTGGCTGATCCTGCATGGGCGGTACGTGTGTATGGCCCGAAAGCCCAAATGCCCCGAATGTGGCTTGCAGCCAGCCTGTAAATTTTTTCAAAAAGTGATGAAAGATGAATTTGGGCGCACATGAGTCGTTTTTATTTTTTTTTAATACTACCTTACCAAGGCAGCGCTTCTTGGCTTGTACCTTGTCTATAAACAGGCATCAACCCATGTTTTTTAAGTACCTAGAATTCAGAATATAATGACGAACCCAAAAAACAATACCTTCCACAGCCTTTTCTCAGTAAAACCTCTCGTGCAGGTATTGCAGAAAATGCTGAATGAAAATAAGCCTGGAGCTAAAGTGTTGTATACGCAACTTCTGAAGGATTTAGAAAGTAAGCCCTTTTTACTGGAGCCGCTGCCCGATGAGCAATTGCTGAAAGAACACAACGAACTGCTGGAAACTGTTTTGTCTACAATCTTTCCGCCCAGCACCAATGCCAACCAGGGGATGTACGCCGTGTGCTTTCCATTCCGCTCAGAAACAGTGTATGCCTCCCCTTCGTTCAAAGCGCAGTTTCTTAAGGATGGTTCTAATGCCATCGCTGTTGCGGATAATAAAACCAACTACACCATAGCAAAGGCGACTGCAAGCCTTGCTTATAATTTAATACTTCGCAAATTTTATTCATGGCAGGTTCCGGCTGTTGCTACCTCTGTGCATCATTTTGCAGATGAAGAAACCGGACTCACGAAATACCTGGAGCTGAAGCTGAACGCTCAGTTTGTAGAGGTAAAATTGCAAAATACAGATTTTGCCATGCCTGCGTCCTACACCGTGCAGCGATCACTGGATGTGGACGAACTACGCGAAACTTTTCCTATAGAAAATTTTGTATTTGAAGGTTTCGTGGTTATTGACGTTGCTGATGTTACGAGTGACCAGGCAATAGCAGAAATAAAAAATACCTTACTGAATATTAATTCATTTGCGGATGTTACTGTTTACGATAAGTTGCAGGAGCACATCCAAACCTTTCTTGGGTTAAGGGATGTAACAGTGGGTATAACACCGTTTTTCAAGATCAATAATTATTACCTGTTCTCCGAGTTGCATTACCGGAACAGTATTCTCTTTAAACACGAGCGTGTAAATGAACACAAGTTCCGGCACACAAGGCTCACACAAGGGATCTTTGAAGGAATAGAACAGCCGCAGCTTTATTCAAACCTTGAATCTCAAAAAGGCACCAACGAACTGCTGGCTTTTTATCTGGAACAGGGATTAAAAAGTTTGATCATCTGTCCGCTTAAATGCGAAGACGGTCAGCTCATTGGATTACTGGAAATCGGAAGTAACCAGGCGGGAAGGTTACTTTATGACCATATTTCCAAGATCAACACGGCCATGCAGTTATTTACCCTGGCCCTCGAGAAAAGTATTGAGGGTCTTGAACTGCAAATTGACAAAACCATCAAAGAACACTTCACTGCAATTCAACCGGCAGTAGAATGGAAATTTACGGAAGCAGCTTTCGACTTCCTCCAGCATCGGCAGGAAAATGAATTAGCCAAACTCCCGCCTATTACCTTCAATAACGTGTATCCGCTGTACGCTGCCATAGATGTAAAGAATTCCTCAATTGAACGCAACAACGCTATCCAGCTCGACCTCCTGGAACAGCTGAACATGGTGTACAATGTATTGCAGAATGTCAGCAGTTCGATAGACCTGCCGTTGCTCAAAGAGATCCAGTACAAGGTAGACAAGTACATAATGGCCACTACCGAAAACCTGCTTTCGGAAGACGAGCTACAGATCTACGAATTTTTACAGCACCATATAGATGCACTTTTCCGTCACCTGGAAACGGCAAGGCCCGAACTTAAAGGACCTATTGATAAATACTTTGCAGCACTGGATCCCCAAAAGCAGATCCTTTACCACCACCGTAAACGGTACGAAGATTCTATTACTAAGATCAATGATACACTCGATCGTTTTATGGACAGGGAGCAGGCTGCAGTACAAAATGCCTATCCCCATTATTTCGAACGCTATATAACGGATGGAATCGAGTTTAATATTTACATCGGTCAGTCGCTGGCGCCACATCATCCTTTCGACGAATTGTATGTGAGCAATCTAAAGATGTGGCAACTTACTGTGCTCATCAAGGCAGCCCGTATTACCAATCTCCTGGAAAAAAAGTTACCGCTGTCTATGCGCACAACACAGCTCATATTGGCTCATAGCATTCCACTCTCCATTTCATTCCGTAATAAAGAGCGAAAGTTCGACGTAGATGGTGCTTATAATATTCGCTATGAGATTGTAAAAAAGCGTATCGATAAAGTACATACGCGAGACACCAACGAGCGACTGACGCAGCCTGGAAAAATTGCAATTGTATACTCACAGCAAAAGGAGCTAAACGAGTATCTTGAATATATTGAGTATCTCCAGAACGAAAACATGATCATTGGCGAACTGGAACACCTGGAGCTGGAAGAGTTACAAGGTGTAAGTGGCCTGAAGGGTCTGCGCTTTGAAATTAATTACGATTATGAGCCAGCGTTGGCAAAAGTGGAGTTGTCGAAAGTAACGTCCAAGGAATTGTTACGCAAATAACATCTCAGCCTGATAGAAAGCTGCATGACGGCTGTCCTGAGTTTCCGCTGTCCTGAGTTTCCTAACTCAGGACATTCCAATTCCAGACGACTGAAGAGACATAAGTCGCATCCTTCCTCTACTCTACAATAAAGCGCTCTATACAGAACGAGAGCATTACAAAAGAAAGGGGTACTTCAGGCCGGCTTCCCGATTCTTTGCAGAGCGAATACCAATGGTTGCCATTTCTTGTGTTCTCAAATAGTCACTCATTTTATAGAGAGCTTTTCTATACGATCTCTGCTCTTCGGTCAGGATATCAAAATTGAAATCCGAAAGTGATATACGGCATTGGTCGCTCTTCTTTAGACCGCACCACATGGGCGGCAAATACAAACCGCCTGATGGGAGCCAGCCATACACCTGCGCCATTACCAACATGCCAGTCGGTAGAGGCTTCGCCATCAGCCCACACACGACCCACGTCGTTGAAAACAAGGAACCCAAAGGCACCGGGAAAAAGATATGTATTGAAGTCGGCTACCTTGAAGCGTACTTCCGTGTTGTTGTAAAGCCTTGACCGCCCGGCAAAACGATCTCTACGATAGCCCCTCAGGTTGTCGGTACCACTTAGATAGTAGGCCTGTGGAAACTCATAATCTCCGAAATTCTTACCCCAGCCCACGCGCGTGGCCAGTACAATTCGCGGCAGCGAAAATATGCTGGCAAAAAGACGCATATCCAGATCGACACGCATGAGATTAGAGCTTTGTGCGTTCAGCCCTGCCATGGGACGAACATTCAGATCCATAACAAATCCTCTTGTAGGAATAGGCTTGTTATTCTTTGAGTTGATGTCCAATTTCAGGTGACCACCAGCATACAATTTTTGACGGTACAAGCTTTCAGGCTTTAACCCATTAAGGCCGGTCTGACTCACGAATTTATCGGAGTTCCCGCTACGCTCTACACGGAATGCCTGGAAACCAGCCCCGTAGTTAACGCGCATCCACGACTGCAACTGCCTCCTGAAAAGAAAAGAAAGATCTACGAAATCGTACCGCGCCCTGTAAAACTTTTCCCTTCCAGGCTTCGATTTATCGTAAACAGTTTCATTGCCAATGCCGAAAAAATTGGTAACATTTACTGGCGCACGTATGTCGGCCCGAATAAGGAAGTCGTGGTTACCTGCTACTTTAGTCCAGTCACCCTCATACCTGAATCGCACAGCACCTGTGTTGAACGCGCTTGATCCCGAAATAAAATGTTTCGATTTAAAAGGATCTTTCCTGAAACCCTGTCTCAAAATCTCCAGCTGCAAACCCAGAAAAAGACCATCATCTACATTATAGGCAACCGAAGTTCCCGGGTTTACGTAATCATATTTATAGTCGAACCTGTTGTACTTGTTTACCTGCGGATCACTTGAGATCCTGTTACGGATACCAGTACTGTCGCCGCTGATCTTATTTTGTTCATAAGACGCATCATACACAATCACCTTGCCTCCTGTGGCATTGTTAATAAATTCATCATCGCCTGGCCCGCCTACAATACGTATCTTGATAGGCGAAGTCCCGCCCTGGATAATGTATTTGTCTTCCTCTCCCAAACCATAAATTCTTACTTCTTTTGTGATCTCAGGATCGAACAAGCGATCGTAGATTTTTGAAGAGGCGGTTCCATCCTTTTCGAGCTTATGACTCACAACATGTACTGTGTTGTCCTCGTTCTTGGTGATGGTGAACTGTTCTTTTTCATTAGTACCCATCACATTCACTGCCCTGGAAATGAACCGATAATATTCCATCATTTCCTCGCGGAAATAAACCTTTCTCTTTTTAAGCGTGTTAATGATGTTGGTCATCTGGTACTGCTGCACTTCTCTGGGTTGCTGGTACATGGCAGTTTTCAATACATCATCGGTCATTACATTCAGGAAAGTATCGATGTGATTCTCCCAACTTTTCTGGTCCAGTTCATTTAAGAAAAACCGGTCAAAATTTCTCGCGGGACGGTTAAAAGTATTGATGTTTTTAGCCTGGGATCTAAAGCCCTGTACTTCTGGAATGAACCAGGTTTTAGCTGCAAATCTGGGCAGCAACCCCTGGTTAAGGAAAAAGGCCTGATCGTGGTCGCGGGGGATGGCAAAATATAGTTTCCCTTTGCCGGTATCCTTCGTAGACCAGCGCCACTGATCTTCATGGCGGTCGAAATCCATGATGAAATTATCCAGCAGGCGTGCTTTCAGCACACTCTTCTGGTCTATGTGGTCATCATTGTCTTTCGCCAGCTTTAGTACAACTTCATCTGTACCGTCGGTCTTCTTCACCTGGGCTGGTTCCCGTTCTTCAAGAACTGCAAGACGGTTAGAAAACTCTACGCGAAACCGATCAAGCCGGGGATCATCAGGAACATATACAAGCTTACGGCGAATGGTGGGCAGGCCTGCAGCCACTGCAAGTTTCTCTATGGATAAAGCCGCGTAGGGATATGAAGCTGAAATGCCCTGCTCAACCACATCTTTTGCAACGGTTTTCCTGAGATCAGGCGGTATTGCTGCTTCCGGAAACTTTTCAATGGAGCGTAAGGCCCACTCCTTCCCGGTTGTATCCGTCAGTCGCAACGACTTGGTTTGTTTGCCGCCTCCAGCCCTGATGGGTCTTAGCCCTCCGCGTTCGTTGCCCAGGTCGAGTACTGGTACCGTCACCGACTGGATCCATTCCTTACGGTAATTTCTTCCCACCATGAACCGGGAAATATTGCTTCCCTCCAATTTGGCATTGGCGACAATTGTAATGGAATCCGGCAATGGACGAAGGCTGTCAAGAGTAGCAGGTGGCAAAGTTTTTCTGATCGTGAAAAGTTCTTTAGACACTAGCGGAGTCTGGTAGTCTGGGCTTTCAATATCAAAAAAACGAGTAGTGACTTTGCCGCTCTGAGTAACCTCGATGACTGAAAGACCGTAGCTTAATTTTGAAAAGATGAGTTCATCATTATTTTTCCGCGCATGTACATCAGTGACCTTCGCGCCAGAGCCGCTTACAATCTGGTAGATGCTGTCGTGCTTTAAAAGTTGAAGGCTATGATCATGACCGGACACGAAGATCGGGTTGGGATGCTTGCGCGCCACCTCCTCGATGGTGTTGGCCATGCCCCGGTACAACGGATGGTTCACATCCTGAATGTTTCCAAATATGCCACGGGCAATAGGATAAACAGACCCCAGGCCGGGCAGGGGGATGTACAGGTTTTTATTTAGTTCTGTGAGTGGAAACAGGTGATGTCTTAACCGGTAGGTAGTACCGCCATGTACACCATAAGTGCGAAGCGGGTGATGGGTAACAATAACCATCAACTGATTAGGATGCGTTTTGAGTTCTTCACCTAATTCCGTACTAAACTCCTCTATTGTTTTCGAAGAACAGTTTGAGCCAGGGCCAGGTTTATCGTGTGTATGGAGAAACCATTGACTATCTATAAGGCTTAACGCTACCAGGGTATCCAGTTCAACCACATCCGGCCCGGGACAGCCATTTTTCGGAAAAGCTTCGATGTTAGATTGTAATTGTCCGTTGATATAATCTACCTGGTTCACCGCTCTTTCCCATCCACCTATCTTTCCATTTTTCCAGTCATGGTTTCCCATTACGAAAAATGCCTTTCCCTTCTTTCCCTTCACTACGCTCATTTGGTAGTCGATGATTTCCCGGTACTTTTTATAGTCGTTCTCACCTTCAGAAGGCAAGCCGTATTCATAGATGTTATCGCCGAGGAATATTACTGAATTTCTTTTGTCGTCCCAGTCTGCATTTTTCTTTACCCATTCAACCACCGGGTGTCTTCCATTTACGAGGCTGCCTGCATCACCGATCAAAAAGATACGCTGCCGGATGGTATCAATCCCGGGTTTGCTTACAGGTTCCTGCGCAGAACTTAGCAATGACAGCATTAGAAAAGCAAATAATGTGGTGGTTGTTTTCATAAATTAGATATTAGGGTTGTATACGCGCAATGCTCGGATCCTTGTAGGGGTAAATGTGCAGCGTAGCCTTGCCGTATTTGCCCTCGTTAGACATGAACATGGTACCGTTCTGGGCAAAAGTAATACCTTCTGCCTGTGGATTTCTATCAGGGTTAAGATTATATGCTTCCAGTACTTTGCCTTTGTTGTCTGTAATCACGAGTATTTGTCCTGCCGACGATAAAATATACAACTTTTTGTCGATAGGATGCAAGGCCGCGGCTGAAGGTTTGAACGTAGCATCACTCATTTTAAGGCGCGTCTTAACGCTATCAGTGCTGATGGTATACAACGCTCCGGTGTCGAATTTGTTGCGGTCCAGATCGAAGCGGTAGGCAGTACGAGAACCCTGACCCTTTTCATGCGAGCAGGTCTTACACAAGATGACGAGTGCATTCAAAGAGGAATCATAATAGAGCGTCTCAAAATCATTTTTGCCTTCGGAGGGAAAGCGGTACATACGCGTACCAACACTGTCTTTTGCACCTGCCTGAACCTCGAGCAGGGAGCCATTGCTGATTAGCACATACACTTTATCACCAATGCTCACCAGGTCTTCGAAGTCCTCCTGACCCCAGAACTTCTAAGCAATGTCTCTGAGTTTCTGGGTTCTAAGATCGATGGAAAAGACTTTGCGTTTGCTGTCGGATATAACCAGCAGCGAGTTACCGTTTTTATTGAAACTTAGTCCGGAGATTTCGTTGAGAACTTTTCCCAATTGCCGCTTCTGAGGTGTGCGAAGATCATACCCTTCGGGAGAGCCATGACTTTTTTGAACGCATGCCGTTGATAGCGCTGATGCACAAACGAAAAAGAGGAGAGCGAAAGCGGGGCACCGTGTTTGAAAGAATAACGCCATCTTTAAATATCTTTATTATCAAACAACGCACCAGCTATGAACGGTACAAATGAACAACTTTTATCCACAGTCCGTACTTACGTCACCGAAATTTTCACACAACAATTCAAGCCGGAGTTGGTTTTTCATAGCTTAAGTCACACCGAGGATGTAGTTGAAGCCTGCAGTTATATGGCCGATCATTACCAGCTGACAGAAGAAGACAGGCTGATATTGATGATCGCTGCGTGGTTCCACGATACAGGTTATTACGATGGGAGCGGTCAGGGACATGAGGAAAGAAGTATCCGTCTTGCTACCGATTTTTTAAACAACCAGGACCTTGATGAGAAAATCATCCAGCGTGTTTCTTCTGCAATCATTGCTACCCGTATGCCGCAGTCACCGGTTTCCCAGGTAGAAAAAATTCTTTCTGATGCCGACCTGTACCATCTTGCCACCAAAGACTTTAAAGCCAGGAGTTCTTTACTCAAGCAGGAAAGGGAGTGGATGCTGGGGCAGGATATTCCGAAAAGGGAATGGCGGAAAAACAATGTAGCTTTTCTTGATACCCATAAATATTTTACTACTTACGGTCAGCAAAACCTTGAACCAAAAAAACTGGAAAATTTGAAAAGCCTCCGTAAAAAGAAAGATCGCAAGGAAGACGAGGAGGGACAGGAAAACCTCCAGGAAGCTTTCCCTTACATATATGGCGAGGTACAGAAAGAAGACCAAAAGTCGGCTGATAAAAATACCGAACGCGGCGTACAAACTATGTTCCGCACCACGTCTAACAATCATTTCGAATTGAGTTCGCTGGCGGATGGAAAAGCCAACATCATGATCTCGGTAAATGCGATCATTATCTCGGTTGTACTAACCATATTATTAACACGCCTTCCTTATTATCCGGAGTATATATTACCAACGATTGCACTCATGGCAACCTGCCTGGGCGCAATGATCTTTGCCATACTCGCCACCCGCCCTTCCGTAAACAGTGGCGTGTTCAACGAAGACGACATCCGGGCAAAAAAGACCAACCTCCTGTTCTTTGGTAATTTCCACCAGATGAAGCTGGAAGAATACGAGTGGGGGATGAATGAGCTGTTGAAGGACAGGGAGTACTTATACAACAGCATGATAAAAGATATTTATTTCCTTGGGGTGGTACTGGCCAAGAAATACAAACTCCTGCGCATCTCCTACACCATTTTTATGTTTGGATTGATCCTTTCAGTGATTGCCTTTGTAATAGGTTTTATGGCCGGTGGTGGTAATTCAGGATCTCTTATCGATTATTAAAGATATTTTTTGATGGCTTCTATCAATTCTGCTTTGGTGATAGGAACACCCATGATCTTGTTATAACCTTTGGCATCAACCAGGTACTGGCCGCGGATGATTTTAATCAGCTGACCGTTGTTGATCTCCGGCACCAGCACCGTATCGTAATTGCTTATGATATCGCCCAGGTTTTTAGGAAACGGACGGATGTAACGTAAATGGGCATGCGCTATTTCATGACCCTCAGCAATGAGCTCTGCTACTGCAGTTTTAATAACTCCATAGGTAGATCCCCATCCTAACAACAGTAGCTTGCCTTTATCAGGTCCATTGTCTAGTTTCTGCTCTGGTATATAATTACTGATCTTGTCTACTTTCTCCTGGCGAAGCTTCACCATCAGCTGGTGGTTTTCGGGATCGTAGGAGATGTTACCGGTGATGTTCTCTTTTTCCAAACCTCCTATGCGGTGTTCCAGTCCGGGTGTTCCTGGTAGTGCCCAGGGCCGTACGCCTTTTTCGTCGCGGGCGTAGGGTTGAAACTTTGTTTCGTTGTGTCCTAGTTCTGTTTTAAAAGCCACATGTATGGGAGGTAAGGCTTCGGTGTTAGGAAATTTCCAGGGCTCGGCGCCGTTGGCAATGTATCCATCACTTAAGAAAATTACAGGGGTCATGTGCTCCACTGCGATACGCACGGCTTCATAAACTGCCTCAAAACAATCGGAAGGGGTGGAAGCCGAAACAACGGGCATCGGGCTTTCGCCATTACGACCGTAATAAGCCTGCATCAGGTCGCTTTGTTCTGTTTTTGTAGGTAAGCCGGTGGATGGGCCACCGCGTTGCACATTTACGATGAGCAGCGGGATCTCCAGCATCAATGCAAGACCCATGGCTTCCGTCTTAAGTGCCATTCCTGGTCCGGAGGTAGTGGTTACGCCCAATTGACCGCCATAGGCAGCGCCGATGCAGGCAGTGATACCTGCAATTTCATCTTCTGCCTGGAAAGTACGCACACCAAAATTCTTGTGTTTGCTGAGTTCATGCAGGATATCGGAGGCCGGGGTGATAGGATAGGTACCGAGGAAGATGGGCAAACCGCTTTTCACCGAGGCTGCTATAAGACCGTAGGCCAACGCCTGATTTCCCATGATGCTCCGGTAGGAGCCAACTTCGATGGAGGCTTTTTCTACTTTATACTGGGTAGTGAATGTTTCTGTTGTATCTCCATAATTATAACCTGCCATCAGCACCTTGAGGTTGCTGTCCATGATTTCAGGTTTCTTCCCAAACTTTTCTTCCAAAAAACGTCTGGTGCTTGCCATATCCCGGTCGTACATCCAGTAGAGAAAACCCAGAACAAACATGTTCTTTGCACGGTCTTT